>CAZYMK010000005.1:0-5187 GCA_964648885.1 uncultured Geobacter sp.
CCGGGCAAAATAGTCAATCTCATCCGCAGTAACGGACCTGATATGCAAGCTTGGTGCATTGGCGCGGATGGCACGCAGCAGTTCCAGGTAGAACGCAAACGGCAGCTCAGGATGCAGACCTCCCACCAGATGTACCTCGGTGGCCCCCTGCTGTTCTGCCTCCACTGCCCGGCCCACCATCTGATCCAGGGCCAGCGTGTAGGCGTCATCGGCATCAGCCGTACGTGAAAAAGCGCAGAATGCGCAGCGGTTCACACAGACATTGGTGGGGTTGATATGGCGGTTGACGTTAAAATAGACGTTATCGCCGTTTTTCTGGTGGTTGGCCCAGGCAGCCAGTTCACCGATGGCCAGCAGGTCGTTTGAGGAATACAGCGCCAGCGCATCGGCCTCTGAAAGGCGTTCGCCGGCATGGACTTTTTCGGTAATAGTGGCTAAGGTTGTCATGCTGGCAGCATACGGCAACTACACAAGCGGTGCAAGATCAAGATATGAGGAGATACCAATGACTGAGGCGATTGAGACTTTTTTGAAATCAGAGGCGTTTGGTGTGGTGGGGGCTTCAGAGGACCGCAGCAAGTACGGTAACAAGGTGCTGCGCTGTTACCTGCAGAATAAAAAAACAGTGATTCCGGTCAACCTCAAAGTTGCCGCTGTAGAAGGGATCGCTACCGTGGCCAGTGTGGCTGATCTGCCGGACAACGTTGCGAGTATTTCAGTGATCACGCCGCCGGCTGTGACCGAGAAGGTGGTGGAAGCTGCCATCGCCAGGGGGATTACCAGTATCTGGATGCAGCCGGGGGCTGAAAGTGCCGTAGCCGTAGCCGCCTGCAAGGCGGCCGGGATCAATGTGATTGCCGACCACAGCTGCCTGTTGGTGGTGCTGGGCTACAGCGAGCATTAAATGTCCGGCTATTTGGAGTAAAGTACCGCCACAATGCGGGATTTACCGGGGCCTGCGGTAGTCAGGCCGTGGGGCTGGCTTGAATCATAGTAGGCGCTGTCTCCGGGTTTGAGACGGTAGATTTCGTCACCGTAATGCAGCTCCAGTTCCCCCTCCAGTACGTAGAGGAACTCTTCTTCTCCTTCGTGCTTGAAGAGCAGCTTGTCATCCCAGGTGGTGTTTTCGATCTCCACCATGAACGGCTCCATATGTTTCTGCCGCATCCCCTGGGCAAGGGAGTGGTAGGTGTAGGGGCGGGATTCGGCATTGACCGCCTGGCGCTGGAGGCTGGGGCGGAGCTCTTCACCACGGGTCAGTACCAGTTTCTGGCGGTTGCCCTCTTCTTCAAAAAAGAAGTGAATGTCAACCTTCAGGCCCCGTGCAATCTTGAGTAGCGTTGCCAGAGGTGGGACTACTTGTTCATTTTCAATCTGCGAAAGGAGCGGTTTTGAAAGTCCGGTCAGTTCGGACAGTTCCTGCAGGGTCAAACGGCGTTGTTGCCGCTGTGCCCGAATCTTCTCACCGATCCGGAACTCCTTGATCTGGGTCTTGATATCGCTCATACACGCCCCTCCTGAAAGCGGTTCTGCAGAGTCTGGTGAAGCGGTTGACAGCCTCTTCACTTTGAACTAACCTAACTCTGTTTTAGTTGGCAAATGATTCTGTATACATTCCAATGCATAAGGTTGTCAATATGATCAAACGGTTTCAGGTCTCTCAGTTATTGGTGGTTTGTGTGTCATTGGTGTTGGCTGCCTGTTCCGGCCCTGTCGGAGATGAGCCGCTTTTCTTCAAGTCAAAGCGTCCGGCTGCTGAGGCAGAGCCGCCGGTAAAGGAAGTGCCTGCTGATATCCTGGCCACCCAGCGTGCCTTCAGTCAGGTGTCGAAAACCGTGACTCCCAGCGTGGTGAATATCTCCACGGTCAGCCGCAAGAAGCTGATCCGTCCCTTTCCTGATATGCCGCCGCTGTTTGACGAGTTTTTCGGCGGTGGGCAGTCCCGACGTGACCGCAGCCTTGGCTCCGGCTTTATCATCAGCCGGGACGGTTACATAGTCACTAATGAGCATGTTATCAGGGATGCCGAGAGTATCAGGGTCAAGCTGTCCAATGATATGGTTTATGATGCGCGGGTGGTGGGGGGTGATCCCAAGACCGATATCGCGGTGATCAAGATTGATGTCGCTGATCTGCCGACGGTGGTGCTGGGGGATTCGGATCGGCTGGAAGTGGGGCAGTGGGCCATTGCCATTGGTAATCCCTTCGGGCTTGAGCGCTCCATGACCGTGGGGGTCATCTCTGCCACCGGTCGCTCAAACGTGGGGATTGAGACCATTGAAAACTTCATCCAGACCGATGCCTCCATCAATCCTGGTAATTCGGGTGGGCCGCTCTTGAACATCCATGGCGAGGTGATTGGTATCAACACTGCCATTGTAGCGGCCGGTCAGGGGATCGGGTTTGCCATTCCCACCAACATGGCCCGACCGATCGTTGCCCAGCTGGTGGAAAAAGGCAAGGTGACTCGTGCCTGGCTGGGGGTTGGTATCCGTCCGGTCACGGAAGAGGTGGCCGCTTCGCTGGGCCTGAGTAAACCGGCGGGCGCCCTGATCACCGAGCTGTATGAAGGTGGTCCGGCAGAGCGGGGCGGTATCCAGCCGGGTGACCTGCTGATTAACTTTGGTGGTGTTGAGGTGCGTGACCCGGCGCATCTGCAGCAACTGGTTGCCGAGGCCAAGGTTGGTGAGCCTGCCAGGATTACGGTGTTGCGCAAAGGCCAGCGGGTGTTGCTGTCGGTGAAGACCGGCAACGCCGACCAGATGCCTGCCTTACGTAAGATAGAGCCAGAAACAGGGGAAGGGCGCCGGCGTTGATTCCGTTTACTTTAACCGTGAACTGAGGTAGAGTGTCGCCTGCTGTTTCAGGCGTATTCCCCCTGAAAGGATGCTTCATGAACATCATCACGACCAGAGAACAGGCAGCACGGCTGGCACGGGCTATTGTCTCGGATGTGGCTATCTACAACCAGGATAAGGTTGAGAGCGGCATTAAAAACGACAATATTTTTGATGTGCTGAGTGAAGAGATCGAAGAGGGGCGTCAGCATTTTTACACACGGGTTGCGCCGGAGCTTGACCCGGAACGGCTGTTTGACCTGACCCTGGTGGATATCCTGATCAAGCGGGCCGGCAAGATCGAATCAGCCATCTGGTAGCCGCACGGTTACCGGGCTATACCTGAACAAAGGCGTGTCCTGCTGACGCGCCTTTTCTTTTTGGAGTCTGATGTGGAAGAAACGTTTACTTTTTTAGTGCCGACAGATGCCGCAGGGCAACGGCTGGATGCCTATCTTACCGGTCTGCTGATAGAGCAGAGCCGTGGGGCCGTACAGCGTTTGATTGATGACGGCCAGGTGCTGGTGGCTGGTCGTCCGGCAAAGCCCTCGTGCAAGTTGAGCGGCGGCGAGCAGCTTGATGTTGTCATCCCCCCTCCGGTTCCGGCTGTGCCGCAACCGGAGGCAATTCCCCTGACGGTGCTGTATGAGGATCATGACCTGATTGTGATCAACAAGCCGGCCGGCATGACGGTCCACCCTGGCGCTGGGGTGGCTACAGGTACCCTGGTTAATGCGCTCTTGGCCCACTGCACTGATCTGTCCGGTATTGGCGGTGAAATCAGGCCTGGTATTGTGCATCGGCTGGATAAAGGCACCTCAGGCCTGCTGGTGGCTGCAAAAAATGATGTTGCCCACCGGGGCCTGGCCGAGCAGTTTAACGCCCACAGCATCAAACGACTCTACTGGGCTCTGATCTATGGTTCGCCTGCCAATGACACCGGCAAGGTCAGCAACTGTATTGGTCGCCACCCGAGCGACCGGCTGCGGATGTCCGGCACGGCCCGCCACGGTAAACAGGCCGTCACCAATTGGCGGGTGCTGGAGCGGTTCGGCGCGGTGTCGCTGGTCCAGCTCCGCCTTGAGACCGGCCGCACCCATCAAATTCGGGTACACCTGAGCGAGTCGGCCATGCCGATTCTGGGTGACCCGCTCTACCCGGATGGCGGCCGCTTCAACAATCTGAAAGATACCCGCCTGAAAGGGCTGATCACCCACCTGGGGCGACAGGCCCTCCATGCCCGGGTATTAGGCTTTATCCACCCGGTGACTGGCCAGTATCTGGAGTTCAGCAGCGAGCCACCAGAGGATTTCAGCTGTATACTGGCCTATCTGCGAGCTAAGGCTGATGGGGATGAAATGGCTTGATCAGCTCTTAATTTGGAGCTATATTTGGCCCAAGGAGGCTGCGATGGATACTTTGTACGCCAATCTGACGATCAGTATGTCGGAATTTAAAAAAAACCCTGCGCAGGTTTTACGGGCTGCAGATGAAAAACCGGTTGCGGTGCTTAATCACAATCGTCCGGCATTTTATATGATTTCCCCCGGCCTGTTTGAGGCGTTGACTGAACGTCTGGCAGACCAGGAACTGTATGATTTGGTACGCCAGCGTCTTGCTCGTAAACATGAAGCGGTTGAGGTCGACCTTGACACCATCTGACGAACAGTTGGTCTATCGCCTCAAATTCATGCCGGAAGCACTGGACGAATGGCGAGGTCTTGACAACAGTATACGTGAACTGTTCCGCAAAGCCCTTCAGAAGCGTCTTGTACAGCCGCACCTGCCCGGCTCAGAGCTGTACGGTGACCTGCGTTGCTGTTACAAGATCAAGCTGCGCAAGCAGGGCTACCGCCTGGTCTATACGGTTGAGGATGATCAGTTGGTGGTATTGGTGCTGGCCATAGATAAACGGGAAGATCTTGCCGCCTACCAATCCGCACTTCTTCGCTTATCCCGATAACGTTGCACAATGAACTGACATGGATTTATTAGCCCACCTCAACAAACCGCAACAACAGGCCGTTCAGCATACCGAAGGCCCGCTTTTGATCCTGGCCGGGGCCGGTTCCGGCAAGACCCGGGTGATCACCCACCGGATTGTGCATCTGATCCGTGAACATGGGGTGCGTCACTGGAACATCCTGGCCGTGACCTTTACCAACAAGGCAGCCAAAGAGATGGCCGAGCGGGTGCAGCAGCTGCTCGGTTCCCGCGATACCCCCCTGATTGCCACCTTTCATGCCTGCTGCGGCCGAATCCTGCGCAAGGACGGCCACCAGCTGGGCTACGATGCCTCTTTTGCCATTTATGATGATAAAGACAGTGAGCGGTTGCTGAAGGATGTCAT
>CAZYMK010000005.1:5287-34076 GCA_964648885.1 uncultured Geobacter sp.
GCGGATATCCGTAATATCCTTGAGTTTGAGAAGGATTTTCCAGGAGTGACGGTGATCCGGCTGGAACAGAACTACCGCTCAACCCCAACGATTCTGCAGGCAGCCGGTGCGGTGGTGGCCCGTAACTATGGTCGTAAGCCCAAGACCCTCTGGACCGAAAACCCGGATGGTGAACCGATCCGCTGCGAGCGGCTGGAGACCGACCGTGCTGAGGCGCGCTTTGTCTCGGCCGAGATGGCACAGCTGCAGCGCAGTGGCCTGCCGCTGTCGGAAATGGCCGCTTTTTACCGGACCAATGCCCAGTCTCGCCTGCTGGAAGAGGCGCTGGCAGCCGAGGGGATACCGTATCATATTGTCGGTGGTGTCCGGTTCTATGCCCGGCTGGAGATCAAGGATATCCTGGCCTACCTGCGCCTGCTGGAAAATCCGTCTGATGAAGTCTCATTGAAGCGGATCATCAATGTGCCGCCACGAGGCATCGGTGCTGCTACCCTGGAGCGGGTGGCCGCGTTGGCACACAAGCAAGGGATCAGCTTGTATAATGGATTTGAGCAGGTAGCATCATCCGGCCTGCTGGGTGCCGGGCCGCGAAGCAAGGTGGCTGCCTTTGTTGAACTGCTGCAGCAGTTTCGCCGTATGGCCGCCACCAGTGCCCTGCCGGAGCTGGTGCGGGCGGTGCTGGAGGAGTCCGGCTATCTGGCCAGGCTGAAAGAAAGCAGGGATGAGGATGATACCGAGCGACTGGAGAACCTGGCCCAGCTGGTGTCGGCAGTGGAGGAGTTCAGCAGCGGCAACCCCGAGGCAGGACTGGCCGATTTTCTGGAACAGGTGGCCCTGGTCTCCGATCTGGAGCGGGGCGAGGCCGGTCGACCATCCGTAACCCTGATGACCCTGCATGCGGCCAAGGGGCTGGAGTTCAAGGCGGTCTTCATGGTGGGAATGGAAGAACGTCTGTTTCCCCATGTGCGGGCCCTGGATGATCAGGACGGCATGGAGGAAGAACGGCGGCTCTGCTATGTCGGGATGACCCGGGCCCGTGAACGGCTCTACCTGCTGCATGCCCGGCGTCGAATGATCTTTGGCCAGGAGCAGGCAAATCTGGCGTCTCGGTTTCTCAAAGAGATTCCGGCAGAGTTGCTGGAACAGGGTCAAGGGTCAAGGGTCATGGGTCAAGGGAAAAGTCCTGAACTGCCCCTTGCCCCTGGACCCCGTACCCTGCCTTCCCACAACCTGGCAGCAGTGGCCTCAATGGTGCATGAAGTTGAGATGGTGCCGGAGCCGAACGATGACTATGGCAACGGTATCTATGTCGGGCTGAAGGTGCGCCATGCCAAGTTCGGGGTCGGCACCATCCGCAAGATTGAAGGCAAGGGGGATGATCAGAAGGTGATAGTCTGGTTTGCCAGCGGAGGCCCCAAGAAACTGCTGGTGCGGTTTGCCGGACTGGAACGGGCTTGAATTATGGAATCTCTGAAACTGAACTATGAGCTGATTGTTGAGGCCCAGGACCGGCTGCGCAAGCGGGTGCGCCATACCGAGCTGATCAGTTCCAACCATTTCAGCCGTCAGTTGGGGTATCCACTGCTGCTCAAGTGTGAAAACCTGCAGACTACCGGTGCCTTTAAGTTGCGGGGGGCCATGAACTTCATGACTGCCAGGGACCGGTCTGAACTGACCCAGGGGGTGACGGCGGCCTCGGCCGGCAATCATGCCCAGGGGGTGGCTTATGCTGCCGATCTGCTGGGAGTGGCAGCACGGATCTTCATGCCGGAGAGTACTCCGCCCCAGAAGGTGCAGTCCACCCGAGAGCTGGGGGCCGAGGTGGTGCTGACCGGCGCCAATTTTGATGAATCTTTTGCCGCTGCCCAGGCAGACAGTCAGGCAAACGGTACGGTCTTTATTCATCCCTTTGACGATCCGCTGGTAATGGCCGGTCAGGGCACCATCGGGCTGGAGATCCTGAAAGACCTGCCGGATCTGGCCAACATCGTGGTGCCGATCGGCGGCGGTGGCCTGTTGGCCGGCATTGCTGTGGCGATCAGGGAGCAGCACCCGCGGGTGCGGATCATCGGGGTGGAGACCGCTGCAGCCCCCTGCATGTACCGGGCTGTGCAGGACAATCAGATCAGCGAGGTGCCCCTTAGTGTGACCATTGCCGACGGTATTGCGGTAAAGAAGGCCGGTCAGCAGACCATGCCGATTATCCGTGACCTGGTGGATGAACTGGTGCTGGTTGAGGAGGAGGAGATCGCCCTGGCGATCGTGGCCCTGCTTGAAAAAAGGAAGTTGCTGGTGGAAGGGGCCGGTGCTGTGACTCTGGCCGCCCTGCTGAACAACAAGGTCTCGCAGGTGCGCGGCAAGACCGTCTGTCTGCTTTCAGGCGGTAATATTGATGTGCGCACCCTGGCCCTGGTGGTTGAGCGGGGCCTGTTGGCTGCCGGGCGCTACCTGAAGCTGCGGATCGAGCTGCAGGATACCCCCGGCGCCCTGGCCAGGCTGGCAACGGATCTGGCCTTTGTGCGGGCCAATATCCATGACATTACCCATGATCGCCGCACCCAGGGGGTGGTGATGGGCAAGACCGCTGTGCAGCTGCTGCTGGAGACCCGTGGCCAGGAGCACACCCGGGAGATTATCAGGTTTATGCAGGGGAGCGGCTATCAGCTTGAAGCTGAATAGTTTGCAGGCCCCTTTGCACACAACTGCCCGCTGTGCTATGAGCAGTATCAGCAGATCAATCAGGAGCGATGCATGCGTGTCCTTGTTACCGGCGCTGCCGGTTTTATCGGTTTTCATGTTACGCAGCGCCTGCTGAGCCGTGGCAATAAAGTGGTCGGACTGGATAACCTGAATGACTACTATCAGGTGTCGCTGAAGCAGGCCCGGCTGGCCCACTTGACCGGGCAGCCCGGTTTCAGTTTTGTCAGAGGGGGGCTGGAAGACCGGCAATTGCTGGAAGGGCTGTTTGCCAGCCATGGCTTTGATCTGGTGATCAACCTGGCAGCCCAGGCCGGAGTGCGCTACTCGCTGACCAATCCCCACGCCTACGTGGACAGCAACCTGACCGGTTTCCTGAATATCCTGGAAGGGTGCCGCCAGCATGGGATCAAACATCTGGTCTTTGCCTCCTCCAGTTCGGTCTATGGAGCCAACACGGCCCTGCCGTTCTCGGTACACCAGAACGTGGATCATCCCTTATCACTGTATGCTGCCACCAAAAAGGCCAATGAGCTGATGGCTCACAGCTATGCCGGTCTCTATGGCCTGCCTTGCACCGGTCTGCGCTTTTTTACGGTCTATGGTCCCTGGGGGCGGCCGGATATGGCTTATTTCAGCTTTACCAAAGCGATTCTGGAGGGGAGGCCGATCGATCTCTATAACCACGGCAGGATGCAACGGGATTTCACCTATATCGACGACATTGTCGAGGGGATTGTCCGTGTGGCTGACCTTGTTGCGGTCCCTGATCCTGCTTGGAACGGTCAACAGCCTGATCCGGCAACCAGCAGTGCGCCGTGGCGGGTCTACAACATCGGCAACAACCAGCCGGTGGAGCTGCTGCAGTTTGTTGAGACTCTGGAGCGTTGTCTGGGTAAAACAGCACAGAAAAACCTGCTGCCGCTGCAGCCTGGTGATCTGCCGTCCACCTGTGCCGATCTGGATGACTTGACCGCAGCCACCGGGTTTACGCCGTCCACTTCAATTGAAGAGGGGCTTGCGCGGTTTGTGTCATGGTACCGCGCCTACTACTGTTGTTAAGGAGCGAATGATGAAAGTGATACTGCCGGTTGCCGGCAAAGGGACCAGACTGCGTCCCCACACCCATACCAAGGCCAAATCGCTGGTGCATGTTGCCGGCAAGACCGTGCTGGAGCACATCGTCTCACGTCTGGCCGTGCTGCCGGTTGACGAGTTCATCTTTATTGTTGATGAAAACGGCGGTCAGATCGAGGAGTTCATGGCCCGCAAGTTTCCCGGTCTGGTCTGCAGCTACCTGATCCAGACCGAGCGTAAAGGACCGGCCCATGCGGTCTGGCTGGCCGCCCCCCGGGTTAGGGTCGGGGATGACCTGCTGATTGTCTTTAACGACACCATCTTTGATGCCGACCTGAGCCTGATTTCCTCCCTTTGCAGCGATTGCGACGGCCTGATCTACTCGAAAGAGGTGGTGGACTACCAGCGCTTCGGGGTCAACGTGCTGAAAGACGGCCAGATTATTGATATGGTGGAAAAGCCTGACACCCCGATCTCCCGGCTGGCCCAGGTGGGACTCTACTACCTCAAAGACGGCAACCGCTTCATGTCCTACCTGGCTAACACCATTGAGGCTGGTGATCTGGTCAAAGGGGAGTACTATCTGCCAGCAGTCTTTATGCGGATGATCAAGGACGGCTGCCGGTTGAAGGCGCCCGAGATTGATGCCTGGCTGGATTGCGGAAAGCCGGAGACTATTCTGGAGACCAACGCCTACCTGCTCAAGGGGCGGCACCATATCCACGGCGACACCTACAACTGTGTCTTTATCGAGCCGGTGCATATCGAGCGTGGTGTTACCGTCAGGGACAGCATCCTGGGACCCAACGTGTCGGTGGCCAAGGGAAGTGTGATCGAACGGAGCATCATCCGCGACAGCATCATCAACGGCGATACACTGGTGCGTAACATGGTGTTGACCGATACCATCCTGGGGGATTCGGTGCAGTTGATCAGTACAGCCCGCCGGATGAACATCGGCGATCACTCGCTGATTGAGATGCAGGGCTGACAGCAGACTACACAAAAAACAGAAAGAGCGAGACCATGACCAGTATACCTTTTATTGATTTGGCACAGCAGCAGGAACGGATCAAGCCGGAGCTGGACCGCCGTATACAGGCGGTGCTGAAGCATGGCCAGTATGTTATGGGGCCGGAGATAGCCGAGTTGGAGACACGCCTTGCCGCGTACTGCGGCGTCAGGCACGCCATTGCCGTGTCAAGCGGCACGGATGCGCTGCTGGTGGCCCTGATGGCACTGGGGGTTACTGCTGGTGATGAGGTGATCACCAGCCCGTTCACCTTTATTGCCACCGGTGAGATGATCGCCCTGCTGGGGGCGGTACCGGTGTTTGTTGATATTGACCCGCAGACCTATAATCTTGACCCGGCTTTGCTGGAGGCGGCCATTACCCCGCAGACCAGGGCGATCATGCCGGTCAGCCTGTACGGCCAGTGTGCTGATTTTGATGCCATCAACGCCATTGCAGCAAAACACGGCCTGCCGGTGATTGAGGATGGCTGCCAGAGTTTTGGTGCCAGCTATCAGGGGCGTCGGTCCTGCGGATTGTCCACCATCGGCTGCACCAGCTTTTTCCCCTCCAAGCCGCTGGGCTGCTATGGTGACGGCGGTGCCTGCTTTACCGATGATGAGGCGCTGGCCGTACGGATGCGGCAGATCATGTCCCACGGCCAGGATCGGCGTTACCACCACCCGCTGCTGGGGATCAATGGTCGGCTGGATACGTTGCAGGCGGCGGTGCTGCTGGCCAAGCTGGATCTGTTTGATGATGAGGTGACAGCCAGAGAGCGGATCGGCGCCCGTTATGCCGAGTTGCTGCACGATGTGGCAGGCACCCCGGTTCTGACGAAGGGCTGCAGCTCGGTCTATGCCCAGTACACCATTAAGGTTGACAACCGGGAAGAGCTTGCCAGGGCGCTCCAGGCCCAGGGCATCCCCACGGCAGTGCATTATCCGGTGCCGCTGCATCTGCAACCGGTCTTTCAGGGGCTTGGCAAGCCGCTTGGCAGCTTTCCGGTGGCGGAGCAGGCAGCAGAGCGGGTGATTAGCCTGCCGATGCACCCCTATCTGACTGATGACCAGCAGTGCCGTATTGCAGCAGCCGTGACAGCAGCGGCATCCTGAGAGCACCGTGTTGTATGGATCAAAACGAGAAGCGTCTGCCTGATATGCGGTATGAATTGCAGGATAGCCGGGGAATTGTGAACCTGTTTTATTTGTAAGGCGTAGTAATGACAGAGTTAAATGGCTAAAATATCTGATTGGCACATAACCTGCTATTGATCTAGTACTAAATCTCTTATGGAGGATGTACCCAATGAAAAAGATGATCGCTGTTATGATTGCCACTGTTGCTTTCGCCGGTTTTGCTTTCGCCGGTAACCACGGCGAGAAGGCTGCTGCTCCTGCTGCTGCTCCGGCTGCTGAAGCTGCCAAAGCTGACGCCAAGCCCGCAAAGAAGCCCGCAAAGAAGAAGGCAGCCAAGAAGGCAGAAGAGAAGAAGGACGCTGCTGCACCTGCTGCTGCACCTGCTGCTCCTGCCAAGTAATTACTGCCTGGCTGCAGTTCAAAAGGCCGTATCCTTCGGGGTACGGCCTTTTTTTATCAAAACAGGGTCGGTTCTGCCGGCAGGAACGGTTCCAGTCTTCTGAAAAGCAGGTGAAGGCGTTCAGCATACCAGGCCAGGTTGATGTCCGGATGGAGCGGATCAAAATCCTCCACCAGTCGGCACTGCTCATGTACCACGATCTGTTTTGAACTGCCGGTTACGTAGTAGCCGATGCTGTCCCCCGGTTGCCAGCGATCAGGCTGCTGCAATGCAAGCTCATACACTGCAGCGCGGTTGCGCTTGCCGCTCTGTACCGCCAGTGCGTACTGTTCCAGTGGCTCCACCAGTTTTTCAATACGCATCACCTGGTGGACTGAATCCCGCTGTCGCAGACGCAGCAGGTACTGCTCATAGAGCGACCTAATCTTCCCTGCCTGGTCGGTCAGCAACAGGGCCACCGCCTCGTTGAGAAAATCCTTCAGATACGGTTCCATGCTCCGTGCTGCGGCCATACTGCCCTGGTGACTGATACTGCCGTCGCCATGGAGCAGGGCAAAACAGCCCGGCTTGTAGGTGAACAGGGCCTGATACGACTGATGTTGTTGACAGCGGACGAAACCTGGCAGCAACTCGCTCAGGCGTGTGTGCAACCTCGCAGTGACGGATTCTGCAGTATCAGTCGAGCTGAAGGTTGCGTAGAGCGCCTGGCTGTCCAGTGCGGCAGGGGTTGCCCCTTGTTCAGTAAGGCAGGTACACAGATCCCGGATGATGACGTTTGAGAGCCGTTCGATCTCGGCCGCTGCAGCGGTGTCGGTAAAAGGCGAATGTCGTGCCAGCAGTTCAGGAAAGGCCTGCAACAGCAGCCGTTGGAAGAGCTGTTGCGCGACAGAGGGCGTTGGTGCAGCTGTTTCGTCAAAACGGGCAACGTGCCTGCGAAGCAGCGTCAGGAGGAGCTGCCTGGTATCGGCTGCAGGGCAGATCTGGTAGGCCTGCATGATGGCCGGTTTCAGCAGGGAAAGATCATACCTGACAGCCGGACTGACCCGGCCGGGAGTCAGGAGCTGACTCACCTCAGGCGGAGCTGATGCAGATGTTGCCGGAGGAGCGGACAGGCTCCGGTTGTCAACAAGGTAGCTGCGCAGCAGCAGTGTCTTCAGTGCTGTGGCAGCGGGTCGGTTAACGGCTGCCTCAAAGGTGCTGGGAAGCTGCTGGGCAAGGTGGTGCCAGGCCGGGGCCAGCGTTTGATACAGCAGCATGGCTGAACCCGATTTGTCCGGTACCTGACTGGAAGGTGTCGCCCTGAGTCGCTCTGCAAGACGGGGCAGACTGATACCGCCCAGCGGCTCAATCAGACGATGATGATGTCGCACCAGGGTGTGCAGCTCAATGATTGAGCGCCCATAGACCTCAAATGCGGCACTGCTGCGCTGACCGGGGGTATGCAGCAGCGAGCCGTTCCTGCCCCAGGTGAGTCTGACCCGGTGCTGTGCTGCACAGCGTGTCAGAAGCGGCAGGGTGGTGCGGGTCAGGTTGTACCCGGTCAGCACGTCCGGGTCCTGTTCCTGGATGATGCCGGTCAACTGCTGCAGCAGATCAGGCAGGCCATTATGACCAGAGCAAACAGCTTCAAAACCCTGTCCGTCAGTGACAGTAACGGTTAACTGCTCAGCCGGCTCGGTTACGCCACCCCCTGCTTCAACGGTGAGGCAGAGTACCTTGACCGCCTGAAAAGTGAGTCCCTTGAAAAACCAGGCCGGGTTCATAGCCAGAAACTGCTGCCTGCTGTCAAACAGTGCATACCAGTCAGAGGCGGGTGCATGGCGACGCAGATGGTCCCGCAGGTGGCACCACTGTTGCCAGGTCTCGACACTGGCCAACCAGCAAAGCGGGTCATCTCCGGTCAGCTGTTGATAGTCGATCGGCAGTGCCAGCCCTGCAAGCAGAGCTGGTCCGGTTACCAGTACAAAGGGGCGAAAGGGGTAATCCTGAAAGGTAATGCCGGTTTCGGAGCGCAGAAACAGCCGCATAAACGGGCCAGCCGGTTCCAGGGCCACCAGGCCGTCCAGATCAGCACGCGAAGTATGGGAGGGGGTATTTTGAAACGCAGCCGTGTCCATGGGGGTAGTATACCGGTAAAAGGGCGTCTGTCATCTTCCGGATACACAAAAAACGGCGTCACCGGATTGGTGACGCCGTTTGTAACAGAAAGGCAGGTCGCGTTACTTGCCGTGCTTTGCCAGGTAGGAGGCTACACCTTCGGCGGTCGGCTTCATCGCCTCATCACCCTGCTTCCAGTTGGCAGGGCAGACATCGCCGTGGGTGTCAGTGAACTGCAGGGCGTCCAGCATCCGCAGTGCTTCGTCAACGCTGCGGCCCAGCGGCAGGTCGTTGATCACGCAGTGGCGAACCGTGCCGGTGGGGTCGATCAGGAACAGGCCGCGCAGGGCAACGCTGGCAGGGTGCTCAATGCCGTAGGACTTGGTGATCTCCTTGTTCAGGTCAGCCACCATCGGGAACTGTACCTGACCGATGCCGCCATCTTCGATCTTGGTGTTCTTCCAAGCCAGGTGGGTGAACTTGGAGTCGACCGAGACAGCAATCAGTTCACAATTACGTTTTTTGAACTCATCCAGTTTCTTGTTGAAGGCCAGGATTTCGGAAGGGCAGACAAAGGTGAAGTCCAGGGGATAGAACAGCAGGTAGACGTATTTGCCTTTGTAGCTTGACAGGGTTACCTGGCCGAATGAGTTGTCGGCCATCACGGCGTCAGCAGTAAAATCAGGTGCGCTCTTGGTTACGAGGGTACAGGTAGACATTGTAGAATCTCCTTGGGTTTGGTGGTTGCATTATGGTTCGAAAGATACCAGAGTGCTCTGATGGGTGTCAAGAAGATAAAAAGAGTCTTTTTGTCTTTTTATAGATATGGTGAGAACAGGCGGGCAGCACTGTCACGCAGCTTGATCAACAGAGGCCGGTTGTCCATCTCGGGAAGTGTGATGATGCGGGATTGCGTCACGGTCCGGTCGATATGATCGTTCAGTATTGCGGCCAGGCTGTGATCAAAAATACTGAGATTAAGCTCAAAGTTCAGCCGCAGGCTACGGGTGTCCAGGTTGGCCGAGCCCACCAGACACCAGAGATCATCCACCAGCAGCAGCTTGGAATGGGCAAACGGGGGTGGCTGTTCCAGGATCGCGATACCGTTTTTGATCAGTTCCCAGTAGGAGGCGCGGGAGGCCCAGGCCACAAACGGCAGGTTGTTCTGCTGCGGCAGGATGATGGTGATCTCAATACCGCGCAGTGCAGCGGTTATCAGGGAGGTGATCATGACCCGGTCCGGGATGAAGTAGGGGGTCATGATCCTGATCCGTCTGGCAGCAGTTGCCAGGGCACCCTGAATAATCCATTCCAGCTTGCGGAACTCGCGGTCAGGACCGTCGGCAATCACTCGTGCCAGTGCGTCACCGCAGGGGGGCAGCAGCGGAAAACACGAGGGATCATTGATCTGCATACCGGTAACAAACAGCCAGTCATCAAGAAAGGCACGCTGCAGATCAGCCACGATCGGCCCTGTTACCTGAAAATGCAGGTCGCTGGTAGCGCTTGACTGATCAGCGGTTGTAACGCAGTGATTACTGCGGATGTTCATGCCGCCGGTAAAGGCCGTCCTGCCATCACTAATCAGCAGTTTGCGGTGGTTGCGCAGGTTGATGAACGGTGCCTGGTACAGTGGCAGGTAATGGCGTATGTCAACACCACTGCCCTGCAGGGCCTTGCGGGCTGTCAGCTTGCTATAGCGTTCTCCCATGGCATCCACCAGCACCCGTACTGCTACTCCGCGCTGTGCTGCGGCTGCCAGTGCTTCAACAAAAGCAGCGCCGATCTGGTCGCCGTCAAAGATGTAACTGCACAGATGCACGGAAGCAGTTGCCTGCCTGATGGCCTCCAGCATGGCCGGATAGGCCTGCTCACCGTTAACGAGCAGTTCAACCCGGTTGCCGGCACAGGTGCGGGTGCTGACCACCCGGTCAGTCAGGATTTCAAGATTAACCAGGCTGGCACAATGGGCTGGCAGTCGGGCAGAGAGCTGCTGTGGGCTGCTGGAGGGTGAAGGAATCGTCGGCTGCCGGACATGCCTGAAACGACTGTGCAGCTGATGGGCCTTACGGCTGATGCGGTTGATACCCAGCAACCAGTAGGAAATGGCACCAACCACCGGCACGGTCAGGCTGATGCTGACCCAGACCAGGGCTGAACGGGGATCACGCTTGTGCAGCAGGGCGTGACCGGCCGCCCAGAGTGCAGCGGCAACGGTCACACCCAGCAGTAACAGCAGGGTCAGTCCGTCAAGCAGAAAATAGTCACGCCAGGTCAACAATGATGTCGCCGTTTTCTACCCGAACCGGCCAGGTGCGCAGCTTGAACTCCGGAAACTCCTTGCAGCTGCCGTCTTTGAGTTCAAAACGGTAACCGTGGCGGGGGCAGGAGAGGTAGGTGTCTTTCACCAGTGCGGCGGCAAGGGGCGCCCCCTGGTGCGGGCACTCGTTCTCAACCGCGTAAATGGTCCCTTTCAGATTAACCAGCAGTACCTCCTGGCCCTCAACCATCACCACCTTCTTACCAAGACTCGGCAGTTCACTCACTTTCGCTACAACGGGCATGGTTCATCCTCCTTATAGAATCTGACTCAGTGCCTATAACCGTACCATAAAAACAGCAGTGGTCAAAAAAAAGAGTTGCACTGCCTCAGTTACAGGCGTGTGTGCAGGTAGTCTGCCTTTTTTTTGTGCAGATGGTGAGTCGCCGACACAATGCTTTACATGTATAGAGCTGTAATAATTGATTTTATTAAAATGGCACGCACACTGCTAGACAGGAGAGTGACAGGCGCCCAGGCGCAGGCAACCCAAACGCCGCTGTCCTCCTTCATCTACCGGGGGCGTCAGGCCCCCGGGCTTTTTCAACAGGCTCTGTAACCATGCAGCAAACCATACATTCGTTGGTAAGGAAAGGAGGTAGGTCCCATGAAATTGATAGAGGCGATCATCAAGCCGTTCAAGTTGGATGAGGTTAAGGATGCCCTGAACGAAATCGGTATAGAAGGTATTACCGTGAGTGAGGTGAAGGGGTTTGGTCGACAAAAAGGGCATACTGAGCTGTACCGTGGCGCTGAGTATGTGGTTGACTTCATACCCAAGGTAAAGCTGGAGATTGCAGTGGCAGACGAGATGGTGACCAAGGCAGTTGAAACCATACAGAACACGGCCAAGACCGGTCGGATCGGCGATGGCAAGATTTTTGTGATTGCCCTGGAAGAGGCAGTCAGGATCAGAACTGGTGAAACCGGCGGCGACGCAATCTGAGATAAAATTATTTCATCCATAGAATCAGGAGGTTGGCTATGAAACTGAAACACGCACTTACCATGGTACTGTTCGCACTCTGCACAATGATGGCGCTACCCGTACTTGCAGAAGAAAAGAAGGATACGGCACCGGCGGCAGCGGTTGCCATTGAGGCGACCCAGGCAGCAGGAACTGCTGTTGCACCTGCGGTTGAACCAGCTCCAGAAGCAGCTCCGGCAAACCCGGCACCGGTCTTTAACGGCGCAGACACTGCCTGGATGCTGATGTCGTCAGCACTGGTGCTGCTGATGATACCCGGCCTGGCGCTGTTCTACGGTGGTATGGTTCGCTCAAAGAACGTGCTATCCACCATAATGCACTCCTTTGTGGCCATGGGTATTGTGGGGGTCCAGTGGGTGGTGATCGGTTACACCCTGGCCTTTGGTGACGACATTGGCGGCGGTTTGCTGGGTAAGCTGAATAAATTCATGCTGAACGGCATTACCCCTGACACCCTGTTCCAGTTTGTGGCCAGTTCGGCAAACGCCATTCCTGAGTATGTTTTTGTGATGTTTCAGGGCATGTTCGCAATGATTACCATCGCATTGATCTCCGGTGCGGTTGCCGAGCGGATGAAGTTCTCTGCCTACTGTATCTTTGTCCTTGTGTGGACAACACTGGTGTACGATCCGATCGCCCACTGGGTGTGGGGGCCGGGCGGTTGGCTCCTTGGAATGGGCGCCCTTGACTTTGCCGGTGGTACCGTTGTGCATCTCTCATCCGGTATCTCTGCCCTTGCAGTACTGATGTTCCTTGGCAAGCGTCATGGCTTCCCCCATGAGCGGATGGCGCCCCACAGTCTGCCGATGACTATGTTGGGTGTCGGCCTGCTCTGGTTCGGCTGGTTTGGTTTCAATGCCGGTAGTGCTGTAGCTGCCAATGGCACTGCTGCCCTGGCTTTTGCCACCACAACCGTGGCCCCGGCTGCTGCCGGTCTGGCCTGGATGATCGCTGAATGGATGCACTCCGGCAAACCTTCTGCACTTGGTTTTGGATCAGGCGTGGTTGCTGGTCTGGTTGGCATCACCCCGGCTGCTGGTCTGGTAACCCCCGGCGCTGCCATTATCATCGGTGTGGGCGCAGGCTTGATCTGCTACGGTGCCATTATTGTCAAGGCCAAGCTGAAGTATGACGACTCCCTGGATGCCTTTGGTGTACACGGGGTGGGTGGAACGTTCGGTGCCATTGCGACCGGTGTGCTGGCAACGGTTGGAGCAAAGGGACTGATAGCCGGTGAACCCAAGCAGGTGGTAACACAGATTATCGGTATCGTGGCAGCCGGCGCTTATGCCTTCGTAGTCACCGCCATCATCGCCTTTATCCTGGACAAAACGATCGGCCTGCGCGTGGAAAAAGAAGATGAGATCATGGGCCTTGACCAGACTCAGCACAGTGAGAGCGGTTACAACATGTAACAGTAGCGAGTCGTGCGGTTGGGGTAAGGCAAGCGCCGGAATCTGGACAATGTCGATGAATGAAAAAAAGCTTGCTTTTCTCGCAGCAAGGTGCTACTAGAGATATCCCTTGCCCAGGTGGTGGAATTGGTAGACACGCAAGATTCAGGTTCTTGTGCTCGCAAGGGTGTGCTAGTTCGAGTCTAGTCCTGGGCACCATTTAAGAGAAAAAGCCTCCGAAGTGCATACTTCGGGGGCTTTTTTTATACACAAAGGATGGCGTATGGCTCTGGATCTGCTGAGTGTTGAGAGACCTGCCCGGTATATGGGCGGAGAGATGGGCGCTATCTGCAAGCCGGATGCCGCGTTTCGGATTGCTCTTGCCTTTCCTGATCTGTATGAAGTGGGCATGAGTCATCTGGGGTTGAAAATCCTCTACCGCATCCTTAATGATCTTGAAGGGGTGGCTGCCGAGCGGGTCTATGCACCATGGCCGGACATGGCCGCCCAACTGGCAGCACAGCAACTCCCCCTGGCCACACTTGAGACCGCCACCCCGCTGGCCGATTGCGACCTGATCGGTTTTACCCTGCAGTACGAGCTCTCCTGTACCAATATCCTTTCCATGCTGAAACAGGCCGGGTTGCCCCTGCGGGCTGCAGACCGGGATGCCGCCCTGCCGTTGGTGATCGGTGGTGGTCCGGGAGCGTATAACCCAGAGCCGCTGGCACCGTTTTTTGATGCCTTTCTGCTGGGTGACGGTGAAGAGGCGGTAGTTGAGATTGTGGCCGTGGTGCGTCAGTGGCAGGCTGAAGGGGGGCAGGACAAACAGCGGCTGCTGGAGCGTTTGTCCGGTATTACCGGACTGTATGTGCCCTCTTTTTTTGACGTAACGTACCATGCCGATGGTACTCTGGAAGCCATCACTCCGCTTAAGCCCGGCTATGAAAAGGTCCGCCGCCGGTTCCTCAGCGATCTTGAGCAGGCACCTTTTCCTGAACAGCCGATTATTCCATTTATGAAGACTATCCACGACCGGGTTGCGGTTGAGGTGGCCCGTGGCTGTACTCGTGGCTGCCGGTTCTGTCAGGCCGGGTATATCTATCGTCCGCTAAGAGAGCGTTCTCCAGCCAAGGTGCAGGAGCTGCTGCATGCCGCACTGACGGCAAGCGGCTACGATGAGGTCTCATTGCTGTCGCTTTCAACCGGTGACTACAGCTGTATCGAACCGTTGCTGCAGAGACTGATGCAGCGCTACGCCTCAGGTCGGGTGGCGGTTTCGCTGCCATCGCTGCGGGTGGGCACCCTGACCCCTGAACTGATTGCCGAGATCCGCAAGGTGCGCAAGACCGGTTTTACCTTGGCCCCGGAGGCGGCGACTGAACGGATGCGGCAGGTGATCAATAAGGGGATCAGTGAAGAGGATCTGCTGCAGGGGGCGTTCCAGATCTACGAGGCTGGCTGGCGACTGATCAAGCTCTACTTTATGATGGGGCTGCCAACCGAGACCCGGGAAGACCTGGCTGCCATTCCGGAACTGGCGCGTGGCGTCAAGCAGCAGGCCCGTAAGGCAGGTGGCCAGGGCGAGGTGAATGTGGCGGTCAGTACCTTTGTGCCAAAACCGCATACCCCGTTTCAGTGGCAGCGCCAGCTTTCATGGGAGGAGACCCGTGAGCGGCAGCGTTTTCTTAAGGATGAGCTGCGGCGGCGTAAGCTGAACTACAAATATCAGGATGCCGGGCTGTCGTTTATGGAAGGGGTGATCTCCCGTGGTGACCGCCGCTTGGCTGCTGTTATTGAACAGGTGGTGGAGCTGGGCGCCTGTTTTGACGGCTGGAATGAACATTTTTCTCTGAGCCGCTGGCTTGAGGCATTTGCTGCCTGTGGCATTGATCCTTCCTGGTACCTGCGGGAACGGCAGCTGGATGAGCTGTTGCCCTGGGATCATCTGGATGCCGGTATTGATCGTCAGTTCTTGTTGCGTGAGTACCATCGTTCTTGCGAGGAGGCTGCGACTCCTGATTGTCGCAGTGGTGCCTGTTCAAGCTGTGGGGTCTGTGACTTCGGCAGTATCCGCAATCGCGTGATTGAGAGCGCTGGGGCCGATACATCGGGCCTTGACGCAACCCCCTCAGCCGAGAAACAGCCGCGCCGGCTTCGGCTGCGCTTCAGCAAAACCGCTTCGCTTCGTTTTCTCAGCCACCTGGAGCTGATCAACCTGTTTACCCGGGCAGTGCAGCGTGCCGGTGTGCCGATCCTCTACAGCAACGGGTTCCATCCCCATCCCCGTTTTTCCTTTGCAACCGCCACCTCGGTCGGCATATCGTCCCAGGCCGAGTATCTTGATCTGTTTGTCGATGCTATGGGTGCTGAGGAGGCCCGGGACCGGCTGAATCGCGTGCTGCCTAAGGGGATGCGGATACTGGAGGCGGTTGAGGTTCCCCTTAAGGCGGATGCCCTGGCAACCCTGATTGCAGCCACCCGCTATCGGGTTATGCTGCCGGATTGTGACCCGGTGCAGCTGCAACAGCAGTGTGTGCAGTTTATGGCACATGAGAGCTGGATGCTGACCAGAGACAAGCAGGGTAAGGTGCAGACCTTTGATTTGCGGGCTGAGGTTAAGGAGTTGGCCTCTCACGGTTCTGAAATCGCTCTGTTGATCGGTCGGGGCAAGCCGCTTGAGGTTGCTGCAGCCGTGACCGGTCTGGATGCCGCGCAGCTTGGTTCTGCCGAGATTACTAAGACAGATCTTGTTTTTGTGGCATACTGAGACGGCGACCTGTTCAATATATTCAATTTTTATAGAGTGCGAGGGAGACCATGGCATCTGAACTGGTTATCAATGTAACAGCCCATGAAACACGCATCGCCCTGATCGAGAAGAGTACTATTGCCGAGTTGTATATCGAGCGAACCAGGGAGAAAGGTATTGTGGGCAACATCTACAAGGGGCGGGTGGTGCGGGTGCTGCCCGGTATGCAGGCTGCCTTTGTGGATATCGGCCTTGAAAAGGCAGCGTTCCTCTATGTGGCTGATGTCTTTGATGCCATAGAGGAGTTTGAAAATTTGATGGATGACGGCAAAAAAGAGCATCCTGATGGTGACGACAGCGACCAGGAATTCAAGGTGCTGCATCCGATTGAAGATCTGCTGCAGGAGGGGCAGGAGCTGCTGGTGCAGGTATCCAAAGAGCCGATCGGCACCAAGGGTGCCCGGATCACCTCGCATATTTCGTTGCCAGGACGCCATGTGGTCTACATGCCGACGGTTGATCATGTCGGTATATCACGCAGGATAGAAGATGAAGAGGAGCGGGAGCGGCTGCGTGAGATAGTGGACCGTGTGCGCAAGCCCGGTTGCGGCTTTATTGTCCGGACAGCATCTGAAGGCAAGTCCGAGGACGATCTGCGGGCTGATATGCAGTATCTGGCAAAGATCTGGGCCGAGATTGTTAAAAAGAAAGAAAAGGCTTCAGCCCCCTGTCTGATTCATGCTGACCTTGATGTGGTGCAAAAGGTGGTACGGGATATCGTAACTGATGATGTGAACCGGATTGTCGTTGATTCCAGGCATGATCATGACCGGATCGTCCAGTTTATATCCACTTTTATGCCCAAGATGAAGTCATCGGTCGATCTGTATGATGATGAAGAGCCGATCTTTGACCAGTACGGTCTTGAGGTGGAGATCAGTCGTGCCCTGGGCAGGAAGGTCTGGCTCAAGTCCGGCGGCTATATCATTATTGAGCAGACCGAGGCGCTGACCGCCATTGACGTCAATACCGGCCGCTTTGTGGGCAAGCATAACCTGGAAGACACCATCCTGAAGACCAACCTTGAGGCGGTCAAGGAGATTGCCTACCAGCTGCGGCTGCGTAACATTGGCGGCATCATCATTATCGACTTTATCGATATGGAGAAAGAGGTCAACCGTGAGAAAGTCTATGCTGCCCTTGAGGAGGCGTTAAAAGGGGACAAGTCCAAGACGAACATCCTTAAAATTTCTGAACTTGGGCTGGTGGAGATGACCCGCAAGCGGGTGCGTGAGAGCATCGGGCGGATGATGTGTGAGCCATGCCCCTACTGCGAAGGGCGGGGGTACGTCAAATCAAAGACCACGGTCTGCCATGAGATTTTCCGGGAGCTGCGTCGTGAGATGCTGGATATCCGGGGCACCAAGGTGCTGCTGACGGTACACCCGCAAGTGGCGGACCTGCTGTATGATGAGGAGCGTCGCGGGTTGGAAGAGCTGGAACGGAAATTCAAGAAGCGGGTAACGGTGCGGGCAAAGCCTGGCTTCCATCAGGAACAGTTTGAGGTAGTCATCAGCTGACCGAACGTTTTTGGGTGTGCCGCAAATGCAAAGGGGGCGCTGTTCTTGTAACAGCGCCCCCTTTGCGTTGGTACTCCCGGTTGTGTCTCAGGCTGCCCGGCGGTAGCTGCCGTGGTCAACCTGTACGGTCATGGCCAGCATGGCCTCGCGCATCAGGTCGGAAACCGATTTGTGGCTGCGTGCCACCAGCGATTCCAGACGATCACGCTCTTCATCACTTACCCGCATTGAAATGACATTGTACCTCGGATTCTCTTTCATTCTTCCCATGGTGATTCTCCTTGCATATGTAGTTTTTCTGAGTGTTGTGTTTACGCTATATCTGTATTAAGCGAAAAATGTGCCAAAGAGTAAAAATAATATATTATTAAGCGATATCAGAATGTTGCAAAACAAGACACTTTAAGCCCTTTTAATGCTGATGGTTCTTGTGTGTCGCAAATGGCACAAAACAGGTCCAAAGTATACACTATTATAGAACGTAGGGCCGTGTGCCTGCCGGTGTTGGTCAAGCAGTCTGTCGGCGTTGCAGGGCAATGCCGTGCTTGTCAAGCAAACGGTAGAAGGTTCGGCGCGGTATCTCAGCCAGGCGGGCAGCCTTGGAAACATTGCCGCCGGCATCTTCCAGGTAGCGCAGGACCAGGTTGCGTTCCAAGTGTCCGACGTGGGACTCACGTTCGGCCTTAAACGAGATGCGCCGGGCAGCAGGCAGCGCACCTGCCCGCTCCTCGTTGATTTCTCTGAAGACGGAGGGCAAGTTCTCAAGGCGGATGACACTGTCCTGCGACAGGACCGCTGCCCGCTCGATAATGTTTTGCATCTCACGGATATTGCCGGGCCAACGATAATGACGCATGGCCATGACCGCCCGTTCCTCAATGCCGGTCAACCGTTTGTTCAGCTTTTTCCCGGCCTTTTCAAGAAAGTGGCGAGCCAGGATGGCAATGGAGTCTGGACGCTCGCGCAGCGGTGTCAGGTCAATGGAAAAGACGTTCAGACGATAGTAGAGGTCTTCACGGAACCAGCCTTCGCGAACACCCTGCTCAAGGTCTTTGTTGGTGGCGGCGATCAGGCGTACGCTTACCTTTTTGATGGCTGTGCCTCCCACCGGGCGGACCTCGCCCTGATCAAGCAGACGCAGCAGCTCTGCCTGCAGCTTCGGGGTAATGTCGCCGATCTCGTCCAGGAAGATGGTGCCGCCATCTGCTGCCTCAAACAGCCCTTTGCGATCGGCAATGGCACCGGTGAAGGCCCCTTTTTTATGGCCAAACAGCTCGCTTTCCAGCAATGAGTCGGCCAGGGTGGTGCAGTTGACCGTAACCAGCGGCTTGTCTGCCCGGCTGCTGAGGCGGTGAATGGCACGGGCGGTCAGCTCTTTGCCGGTACCGGTCTCGCCCCGGATCAGCACGGTAGTGGGGGTAGGCCCCACCTGACGGATCAGTTCGACAATCGTGCTGTTCTCGCGATCATCGCCAATGATCATCTCTTCGCCCAGCTGCTTGTCCAGCTCGCGTGACATCAGTTCGTACTTCTGGAGCAGCAGGCCCCGATCCTCCTCCATCTTGCGCAGGTTGTACGGCAGGCACATGCCGATATCGGCCAGACCCTGAAAAACCGCCACGGCATGCTCGCGGCAGCTGGCGTAACCGCAGGCGCGGCAGTTCAGCTCATCTCCCTGGCTGAACTTTGCGGTTGCGTGCAGGATCTTTTTGATGTCATCAGGTTTAGGGGATGGCAGCCTGATCGCCTTGTCCTGGAAGCTTTGGGAGAGTGAGGCCGGTGGAGGCGCATTCTGGTAGTGGGGGGCAGTGCGGTACGGCACCGTACCACTGTTGTAGCTGATAATCAGGTTGCGTTTGTAAAAATGGGTGAGCTCGCGTTTCTTGCCGGGTCCGTCAACACAGCCGCCATCGCAGAAGCGAAGATCGGCGTAACGCGGATTGATTCTTCCGGCAGCAAGATCACGTACCAGCTCAAGGGTGTTGCTCTCGCCCTCTGCTGCGACGGTTTCCGTATCAAGGTAGTCGGTCTTGATGTCAAGGGCTCGCAGTGGTCCGCCGGTCAGGGTGAACATTCGGCCATGTTCCGGGTCAATCCCGTCAAAACCGGCTTCTGCCAGGTTGGAAGGGTTGATGCCGCGACGCTTGAAAAACAGCTCAATTTCGCCATAGGTCAGCACCAGATCTACGTCATGCTCCACTTCCGGCGACTGTATCTCAAACTTTGCAGCAATGCAGGTGCTGAGGTAGACCACCTTGACATGGGCTCCGAGTGTCTGCTTGATAAAGCGCCCCATGGCAACCATGGGTGAGACCACCGGCATCAGGTTTGGCAGAAGATTGGGATAATGGCGCTCAACCAGGTCAACCACAGCAGGACAGTGGGTCGAGATGAGCGGATGATCGGTCCTGGCGATTTCAGCTGCATAGTAGGGAGCGATCAACCGGGCACCGTAGGCCCCTTCATGGACCTCGTAAAAACCCAGGCTCTTCAGGCCTGCCACCAGCTGTCCAGGTGAGTAGGCATGGAAAAAAGCAGGGAAGGAACAGCCCAGAACCGCCACCACCGGGTCACGGGAGGCCAGCAGCTCCTGCGTCTTTACCATCCGGTCAACCACTACCTTGGCCTTCTGGGGGCAGTTCAGGCAGTTGCCGCAGCCGATACAGCGCTCGTAAATGATTTCGGCGTAGCCGCTATCCACCTTGATCGCCTTGACCGGGCAGGTGCGGACGCAGGAGTAGCAGGTGCGACAGCGTTCCTTGTAGGTGATGATCGGTTGCATACGGTGGTAACCTCGTTGTTTTTTAAGTATGTATACCACAAAAAAACAAAGTGTGCAAAAAATGGCACATAATCAAATCGTGACTGGATAGTGCCGGTACCGTCGTGTGATAACTGGCAGAGCCAGGAGCGAAACGGTGTCGTTGCATGCTGTCTGCCAACAGTTTTTGACAACCTCGGGCAGATGTGCTATTGAGACTGCCTGCCTTATCAATCCAAGCAGGTTTGTTGTGGGCGGAGATGATAGTCGGGCCCTGCGCAACGGCAGGCCGTGAACCCCGCCAGGTCCGGAAGGAAGCAACGGCAGCGGCTGACGCTGTGTGCCGCAGGTCAACCCGGCTATCATCTCCGCCCACAAACGTTTGCAGCGTCATTGTGCAGATCAGGAAGCCGACCGTGTCCTACGAAGTGCTTGCCAGAAAATACCGCCCCCAGACCTTTTCCGGCCTTACCGGCCAGGAACATGTCAGCCGTACCCTGCAAAATGCCATTGACACCGGTCGGGTGGCCCATGCCTTCCTGTTTACCGGTGCCCGGGGGGTGGGTAAGACCAGTACCGCCCGAATTCTGGCCAAGGCGCTCAACTGCGAGCAGGGAGTTTCGCTTGAGCCCTGCAATGCCTGCCCGCACTGCCGGGAGATCACCGACGGCAGTTCCACCGATGTCTTTGAGATCGACGGCGCCTCCAATACCGGCGTGGATGATGTGCGCGAACTGCGGGACAACAGCCGCTACCTGCCATCCCACAGCCGCTACAAGATCTACATCATCGACGAAGTGCACATGCTCTCCACCAACGCCTTCAATGCCCTGTTGAAGACACTGGAAGAACCGCCGCCACACGTCAAATTCATCTTTGCCACCACCGAGCCGCACAAACTACCGATTACCATCCTCTCACGCTGCCAGCGTTTTGATTTCAAGCGAGTGCCGTTGATCAAGATTGTGGGCCGGCTGCGGGAGATCGCCGATCAGGAGGGGATCACTATCAGCGATGCGGCCCTGGCCCTGGTGGCCCGTAAGGGTGACGGCAGTATGCGGGATTCAATCACCTGTTTTGATCAGGTGCTGGCCTTTTGCGGCAACAGCGTAGGGGATGATGATGTAGCCAGTCTGGTGGGAGTGGTGGATCGGCGTCTGTTGGCCGACATCTCTGGCGCTGTCTTTCATAATGATCCGCAGCGCGCACTCGAAGCGGTCAAGCGGGTGGATGCCTTTGGTTACAACGTGCGCCAGTTTACGCAAGAGTTGGTGGCCCATTTCCGTAATCTGCTGATTATCCGTTCGGTCCCGAAACCGCAGGAGATCCTGGATCTGGCCGAGGCCGAGCTGGATGAATTGCAGCAGCAGGCAGGTGAGCAGCAGCCGAATGATATCCAGCGCCGCCTGACCCTGCTGGTCAAGGCTGAAGGCGAGATGGCCCATGCCAGTTTTCCACGGCTGTTACTGGAGATGGCGCTGCTGAAGATGGCAGCCCTGCAGCCGGTGCTGCCGATTACGCAGCTGCTGGACCGGATCAAGCATCTGGAGACCGGGGTGGCCAGCACGCCGGCGCTGCTGCCGGCAACAGCGCCGCTCAGACCGGCGCAGGTGCATCCACAGCGGGATGAAAGCTCTGTGCCAAAAAAGGCACAACAGGCTGTGCCGGCTCAGGGTGGCGGCTGGGAGCGGTTTGTCACCTTTTGCCTGGAGCAGAAGCCGGCAGTTGGGGCGATTCTTGAACATGGTTCACCCCTGACCTACGCCCCTGACCGGATTGAGATCGGCTTTCCTGAAGGGTCTTACTTTCTGACCAGTATGCAGGACAGTGACAACAAGCGTGCGGTGGATGAACTGGCAGCTTCGTTTATGCATCAGGCAACGGTGGTAAAAATCTGTTCCATCAGGCCGCTTGATAACCAGTCTGCCCAGCCCTGTTCGCTTGCTGAAAAAAAAAAGCATGAGGCCGACCAGCGTAGCGCAGCGATCCGCCGTGAAGTGACGGAGCACCCGGTGGTGCAGGAAGCGCTGCGGGTGCTGGAAGGTGAAATAGTTGAAATCAAGGAGCTTTAAACAGCATTAGCTATCAACAAGGAAGGAGCTTGACCATGTCAAAAGGTTTGGCCGGTATTATGAAGCAGGCCCAGATGATCCAGCAGAAGATGGCGAAATTACAGGAAGAGGCAGCCCAGAAGACTGCCGAGGCCTCTGCAGGCGGTGGCGCTGTTACCGTGGTGGTGAGCGGCAAGAACGAGATCAGGTCTCTGATCATCAAGCCGGAGGCGGTGGATCCAAACGATGTTGAAATGCTGCAGGATCTGATCACAGCAGCGGTCAATGAGGCACTTAAAAAGGTGCATGAAGAAATGTCGTCCGAGATGTCAAAAATCACCGGCGGCATGAACATTCCGGGGTTGTTTTGATACAGAGCTTTTATTTTGGCTGTAACAAAACAGAGACATGCGTATGAAAAAATAGCGGACAAAGGATACTGTTGTCCGCTATTTATTTAACTGTTTTTTAACCACGCTATAATTCTAAAAAATTGTTTTATCTGGTTTTTTTCTATGCTACAACATGCGCCTGCACTGTCACGTTTGGTGGGAGAATTGAAAAAACTACCGGGTATTGGTGAACGTACGGCCCTGCGCCTTGCCTTTCATCTGATCCGGGCACCACAGCACCTTGCCATGCTGGCTGAGGCGCTGATACAGGTTCAGGAACGGGTGCACGCCTGTTCCGTCTGTTTTGCCCTGACTGAGCAGGACCCTTGCCCGATCTGCAGCGGCAGCCGGGATCACAGTTTCATCTGTGTTGTGGAGACCTCGCAGGATATGCTGGCATTGGAGCGCAGTAATGCCTTTCAGGGGAGCTACCATGTTCTGCAAGGGGCGATTTCACCGCTCCAGGGGGTTAATCCGGACGATCTGCGGATCAGGGAGTTGCTGGACCGGATCACGCAGGGCGATGTACAGGAGGTGGTGATCGCCACAAACTTTACGGTAGAGGGTGAGACCACGGCGCTCTATCTGGCCAGGCAACTCAAACCGCTGGGTCTGAAAGTCACCCGTCTTGCCCACGGCATACCGTTGGGAAGCGATATTGAGTTTGTTGACCCGGCAACAGTGCAGTGGGCTCTAAAAGGCAGAAGCGAACTGTAAGGCAGTACTAAACCAATACTGAACACTCAGTACCCCATCAACAGGAGGAAGCAGCATGAGCAAGAAGATGGTCACCATTGACGGCAATACCGCCGCCGCCCACGTGGCCCACGCCACCAACGAAGTTATCGCCATTTATCCAATTACCCCGTCATCGGTCATGGGAGAGATCTCAGACGCCAAGAGCGCCCAGGGTGAAAAGAACATCTGGGGCAACGTCCCCACCGTGGTTGAGATGCAGTCCGAAGGCGGTGCCGCCGGTGCCGTACACGGCGCGCTGCAGGCCGGTGCGCTGACCACCACCTTCACCGCCTCACAGGGCCTCTTGCTGATGATCCCCAACATGTTCAAGATTGCCGGCGAGCTGACCTCCACCGTGTTCCATGTCTCGGCCCGCGCCATTGCAGCCCAGGGTCTGTCGATCTTTGGCGACCACTCCGACGTCATGTCCTGCCGCTCCACCGGCTGGGCCTTCCTCTGCTCCAACAACGTGCAGGAGGTGATGGACTTTGCCCTGATCGCTCAGTCATGCACCCTGCGCAGCCGCGTACCGTTTCTGCATTACTTTGACGGATTCAGAACTTCCCACGAGGTGCAGAAAGTAACCGAGCTGACCTTTGATGAAATGGCAGCAATGATCGACGATAAGCTGATCGCCGAGCACAAGGGTCGTGCCCTTACTCCTGACAAGCCTGTTCTGCGGGGTACCGCACAGAACCCTGATGTCTACTTCCAGGGTCGTGAGACCGTCAACCCTTACTATCCGGCCTGTGAAAAGATAGTACAGGAGGAGATGGACAAGTTCGGCAAGCTGACCGGCCGCAAGTACAAGATGGTTGACTATGTCGGCGCCAAGGATGCCGAGCGGGTGGTCGTTGTGATGGGTTCCGGTGCCGATGTGGTACAGGAAACCGTTGAAACCCTAATAAAGAAGGGTGAGAAGGTCGGCGTGGTCAAGATCCGCCTCTATCGCCCCTTCCCGCTGGATGCCTTTATCAAGGCCCTGCCCAAGACCGTCAAGAAGATCGCCGTACTGGACCGCACCAAGGAGCCGGGCTCCCTGGGTGAGCCGATCTATCTGGATGTCCGCACCGCCATCGGCGAGGCAATGGCTTCCGGCAAACTGAAGATGGACGGCTACCCGGTCATCGTTGGCGGCCGCTACGGTCTGGGTTCCAAAGAGTTCAACCCGGCCATGGCCAAGGCAGTACTGGACAACCTCAAGACCAAGAGCCCCAAGAATAAGTTCGTGGTTGGTATTGAGGAAGATGTAACCGGTTGCAGCCTGAAGGTTGATTACACCTACAAGAACCCGATGGACGGCGTGTATCAGGCCATGTTCTTCGGTCTCGGTTCCGACGGTACCGTAGGTGCCAACAAGAACTCGATCAAGATCATCGGTGAAGAGACCAACAACAACGCCCAGGCCTACTTTGTGTACGATTCAAAGAAGGCCGGCACCATCACCACCTCGCACCTGCGTTTTGGTAAAAAGCCGATCTGCGCCCCGTACCTGGTGCAGGAGGCTGATTTTATCGCCTGCCACAACTTCTCCTTCCTGGAGAAATACAATATGCTGGCCCGGGCCAAGACCGGCGCCACCTTCCTGCTGAACGCGCCGTTTTCCAAGGATGAGGTCTGGGCTGCCCTGCCCAAGGAAGTCCAGCAGCAGATCATCGACAAGAAGCTTAAGTTCTACGTGATCGACGGCGTACATCTGGGCAATGAAATTGGTCTGGGCGCTCGTATCAACGTGATCATGCAGACCGCCTTCTTCAAGATCTCCAACATCATTCCGATCAAGGACGCGGTGGCCTCCATCAAGGACGCCATCAAGAAGTCCTACGGCAAGGCCGGTGAAAAAGTTCTGGCAATGAACTACAAGGCTGTAGAGGCTGGTCTGAACAATTTCTATGAGGTCAAGGTGCCTTCCAAGGCAACCAGCCAGATCAAGATGGCTGCCGCAGTATCATCCAAGGCTCCCAAATTCGTCAAAGAGGTGACCGGCGTAATCGTGGCCGGTCTGGGCGACACTCTGCCGGTTTCCAAGATGCCGGCTGATGGTACCTTCCCCACCGCTACCAGCCAGTATGAGAAGCGTAACATCGCCATCGAAATCCCGATATGGGATGAGAAGCTCTGCATCCAGTGCGGTATCTGCTCCTTTGTCTGCCCCCACGCCGCAATCCGTATGAAGTCTTGCGATGCCAAGGATCTGAAGGGCGCCCCCACAACTTTCAAATCGATCGACTGCAAGATCAAGGGTCAGGAAGGCAAGAAACTCGCCATCCAGGTCGCCCCGGAAGATTGTACCGGCTGCGGCGCCTGTGCCTACAACTGCCCGGCCAAGGACAAGCAGAACCCCAGCCACAAGGCGCTCAACATGGCCTATCAGCCGCCGCTGCGTGCCCAGGAGGCCGAAAACTTCGAATTCTTCCTCAAACTGCCGGATGTGGATGCAAGCACGCTCAAGCTGGATACACTCAACAACAACCAGCTGGTCCGCCCGCTGTTCGAGTTCTCCGGTGCCTGCGTCGGCTGCGGCGAGACCCCCTATATCAAGCTGCTGACCCAGCTGTTCGGCGACCGGATGATGATCGCCAACGCTACTGGCTGTACCTCGATCTACGGCGGCAACCTGCCCACCACCCCTTACTGCCAGAGGGATGACGGCCGCGGTCCAACCTGGTCCAACTCGCTGTTTGAGGACAATGCCGAATTCGGCTTTGGTATGCGCCTTACGGTTGACCAGTTTAACAAGGCCGCCATTCAATACCTGCAGGCCCTGATCGAGTGCACCTGCAAGTCCTGCAAGCCCAATGTAAAGCTGATGAAGGATATTATCGCTGCTGATCAGTCCACTCAGGCCGGTATTGAGGCACAGCGTGGTCGGATCGCAGAGCTGAAGAAGGCCCTGAAGGGCTGCAAAGAGAAAGAAGCACAACTGTTGTTGCCGATTGCCGACTACCTGGTCAAGAAGTCGGTCTGGTGTATCGGTGGTGACGGCTGGGCCTATGACATCGGCTTCGGCGGCCTTGATCACGTCATCGCAAGCGGAAAGAACGTGAACCTGCTGGTTCTGGACACCGAGGTCTACTCCAACACCGGCGGTCAGGCTTCCAAGGCTACCCCGCTCGGTGCTGTGGCTCAGTTCGCAGCTGGCGGTATGCCGGTTGCAAAGAAAGACCTGGGCATGATCGCCATGTCGTATGGCACCGTCTATGTAGCTGCTGTTGCCCTGTCCAATCCGGCCCAGTGCATCAAGGCCATGCTGGAGGCCGAGGCCTTTGATGGTCCTTCCATCATTCTGGCCTACTCGCACTGCATCGCCCATGGCATCAACATGACTGAAGGTGTCGATGCACAGAAGAAGGCAGTTCAATCCGGCTACTGGCCGCTGTATCGCTACAACCCGGCACTGGCAGCCGAGTGCAAGAATCCGCTGCAGCTTGACAGCAAGGCTCCGACCATCAGCTTTGAAGAGTATACCAACAACGAAAACCGTTACCGGATGCTCAAGAATGCCAACCCTGCGGGGGCTGATGCGCTGATGAAGAAAGCCGGCGAATGGGCTAAGGCCCACTTCGCCTACTACCAGAAACTGGCTGCACTCAGCTTCGAGGATATGTGCGAGAAGAAGTAGTCGCTTGCTTGTAAATGATGTTACATTACAGCCCTGCGGGAAACCGCAGGGCTTTTTTAGTGCTGCATGGATAAGGCGTAGATGAAAAAAAATTGGATGATTATAGCAGGTCTCTATCTGTCCAGCCTTGTCTTCCTCTGCCTGATCTCGTTTGTTGCCTTACAGCGTTTTGGCAGCATTGAGCATGAAGAGGTTGCAGAGGATGTCCTGCAGGCACAGAGCCTGCTGATGTCGGAGATTGATTTCCTGGTGACTACAGCCAATGATTACGGTGGTTGGGATGATACCTACGCCTTTGTACAAAACAGGAATCAAGACTATCTGCAGCACAGCCTTGGTACATCGTTTTTTTCCAAATTAAGACTCGATTTATTCTGTATTGTGAATCTTTCCGGTGAGGTGGTGTATGTTCGTTATCGTCCTGTCTCCGCGAACCAGGAAACGTCGCTGCCAGACGACTTCAAGACCTCTCTAGCACCCCAGGGAACATGGTTTCAATCAATCAGGCAGGAAAAATCGCTCGGTGGGCTGGTTGCTCTTGAACAAAGCCTTTTTATGGTCGCAGCCAGTCCTATATTGACATCGGAGTCAAGGGGGCCTGTCAAAGGGATGCTGTTGCTTGGCAGGCTTTTAGACAGTGAAGAGATTAACCGGATCGGCAATCGTGCAAGTTTTACTCTCGGATTGCTTTCTCCTGACAGTGCTGAATCTGGAATGGTCATGGGTCCGTTTACCGGACATCAAAAGAATGTTTTTCAGGTACATGTTCAGCCACATGGCAGCAACAAGATGCGCGGTTACAGCCTGTTGACCGATATCGACGGAAAGCCGGCAACGCAGCTGTACCTTGAAAAAACACGGGACATTTATACGGAGGCCAGATCTGGTATTCTTGCATTGGCTCTATTCAGTACGGCTGTATTCAGTCTGGTGGCTGTTCTGTTTCACAGGACCAGCCGGCGACTCGCCCTCGTGACGATGCAGGAGTATGCTTCCAACCAAGAGCTGAAGAGTTTTTTTGAGCTTGCAGTTGATGGGATCATGAGGCTGGATGCAGAGTTACGCATTGTTGACGTGTCGGTTCAGGTGACCTCTCTGACTGGATATCGAAGGGATGAGTTAATCGGTATGCCCTTTGATACCTTATTCAGCCAAGAAGAGATTGACCGGCAACCACTTGATGATGATCGTTTGCGTGCTGGTTTGACGGTTACCTTGCAACGAAATGTAAGTAGAAAAAATGGCATTTGTGTGCCGACAGAAATCCGTTTAAAGCATCTTCCGGGCGGTTCCTGCCAGTGTGTGATACAGGATCGGACTGAGCAGACCTACTGGGAGGGGAAGCTTCATCAACAACAAGAGCTGCTGAACGGGATTATTAATGGCACTGATGACATCATTTACGCAAAGGATCTTGAAGGGCGACATCTGCTGATCAACAAAACCGGTTTACGTTTTTTTAATAAAAAACCTGAAGAGGTACTTGGCCTGGGAGATCAATACCTGTTTCCGCCGGACACCGCCCGTGTTATTGGCGAAGCTGACCAGCGCGCCTTAAATGCAAGGGATTTGGTCGCCTCTGAAGATATTATCCCGTATCCGTTTGGATCAGAGACCGTTTTTCTCGCAACGCGGGCGCCTTTAGTCAACAAGCAAGGTAAGGTAACCGGACTATTTGCGATCCTGCACGATGTGACGGTTCGCACCATGCTTGAGCGGGAGCTGCTCAGCCAGCATAACAGGTTGGGACAGCTGGCCGTATCGCTGTC
>CAZYMK010000006.1:0-27604 GCA_964648885.1 uncultured Geobacter sp.
CCAACAGCGGCCTCCCGGCTGCAAGGTTTAACTTTAAAGTGCCGCAAGGCGTCGAAGTCATCAAACCGTAGGAGGAAAGCAGATGCCGTCGTTTGACATCGTATCAAAGGTAGACATGCAGGAGGTTGACAACGCTGTCAACCAGGCCATCAAAGAGATCGGCCAGCGCTATGATTTCAAGGGTTCCAAGAGCGAGATCACCCAAGAGAAGGATGCCGTCAAGGTGTTGTCCGAAGATGACTACAAGCTGAAGGCCGTGATCGACGTGCTGCAGACCAAGTTTCTCAAGCGCAACATCTCCATCAAGGCATTGCAGTACGGCAAGGTAGAACCGGCCTCAGGCGGCATGGTGCGCCAGATCATCACCGTGCAGCAGGGGATCTCCAAGGAAAAGGGCAAAGAGATCATCGCGGTGATCAAGGAGAGCAAGATAAAGGTACAGGCCCAGATTCAGGATGATCAGGTGCGGGTCTCCGGCAAGAACCGGGATGACCTGCAGGATGCGATTCAGCTGCTGAAGGGGAAGGATCTGGGTGTGGAAATGCAGTTTGTGAATTTCAGAGAGTAGCGATGCTTCTCTGGAAAGAAACAGGGCGACCAATCGGCCGCCCTGCATAATTACGGTAGTATAACGATGCACACAAGACCGCAACCGTTACATAATATAGGTAATATCAATATTCAGATACTTGCCGCCATTGGTGTTGTCAGCGGGTTTCGTCAGGCACTCAACATTCGGGTGTACGCCCTGGTTCAAGGGTGGATCCACATTTTTCCCGCTAAATGAGTCGCCTTTCTTCCATTTCATTTCATCATATGCCCACCCATAGGCATCGCAGTTTCCCTTACTATTTTTCTGCAGGTACTTCAGATAGCCTTGCGCAACAGGGTTGGTAGCCCACCAGACATGATAGCCTTTCTTCGCGTTCATATACGCGCTGTTATTTACAGCGCCAATAGCCGCGTCTGACAGCACGTAGCCGGTAATGGCACCTTTCTTATAATTAGCCGGCGTCTTTCCTATAAAGTCCAACCACCCGTCCACGGCCGTCTGCGTCTCGCTCATCCAGGTGGCATAGTCGGTCTTATCCAAATCGCTTGTTGTGAACGACTCCGCTGCAACCACCCAACTCGGCTTTTTCCGGTTCTCCAGTTCTTTATATGGCCAGAATTTAGGATTCGGGCAGGTCTTGAACAGGCCTTCCTTGACGTAGTAGGGACAGCCATCGTTAGTCCCGTCATAGTCCTCCAATGGTACTTCGCAGAGCTTGTGCGGTTCGGTAGAGCAACCACAGTTTTTTGACGTACCGCAGCCCGGTCCTTCAAAGGCCATGGTTGACTTGAAGTGCATGCCGTTCACGGCAGAGATATCCCAGAATACTTTCTGGTCCACATCCTTCCACTTTGTTCCTCCCTGGACGTTATACTCAAACACGCCGCCATTATTCGGTGGAGCCAATGGATGCGAAACCGCACTCTTCGTCACCCACATCAACGTTCCTGCCGTGACAGCGGTTTTACCAACAGAATACCACCATTGTGGCGTACCATTGACGATCGGCGGGACGATGCGCAGAATCTCCTTTGGAAGAAGAACTGTGCTGCTGGAAGGCGTCTTGATCTCCTCTTGGATTCCTTTTGACGATGTCTTGTAAAATTTAGTCCCGGATTTTGTGAAGGCGGCTGCTAATTTATCCCATGGCAAGCTACTATCGCAATCCCCAGTGCCTGCTACTTCTTCCGAGCAAGGGGGCTGGCTTGGCATCATATAGACGGTAATTGATTCTGAAGTGCTATTACGTACCTGCATTGAAAAGACGTTATCAGCATAGGTCGGGAAAGAACTGCCCGGCCCGGCATCTATGAAGACTGACAGCGCTTGTAAGGACACAGCAGTCTTTCCAAGCTGCCCAAATGGAGAATACACGTTCGTAGCCTTGAAGCTGATGCTGTCGGTATTTTCGTCATACACAGGATTCGAAAGGGTGGCAGTAAACACGCCGCCATCTGATGCAAGGGTACTGTCAGCGTACGTGATACTGACATTCGGTGGTACGGCACCAAAACGGGTATTCCAGTCATCGAAATACGATTTGGTGGTAATTGTTTCGGTCTTACGCTGCGGCGCGCAGGTTACACCAAATGCCTTTTTACCGGCTTTCTGTATGCGGAAGATATAGCTTCCGTCATTCGTGCTGGACGGTTCAAGGGTTCCGGCCGCTCCATCCAAATTGTGTGACCAGACTGCAGGCTGTACCGTTGCCGAGTTATTCGTGATGATTAACTCCAGATCCGTCAATGCCAGGCTGGCATCAGGCCGCTGCCCACTTAGATAGGTAATACTGAAGCTGAGCTGCCCCGTTGCCTTGTTCAAAACCGGCTTTTCAATGATGCAGAAAATGTAGACCGTCTCATTTGTAGCGGTCTTGCCCTGCAAAAGGGCATTCGGCGCAACACTTCCATATACCCTGGGCCAGATGTTATTGATCAGATTTGCCAACTTCAAGGTACCTGCCTGCTGGGCGCCCCGGTTGGTGAAATAGAGGATATCGTCATTCTCCGTAAAATTATTACTGAGGTTAAGCTGAAACTGTCTGGCCGTCTCATCGCCGGTGACAGCGGTGAAGCTGGCATTTGTGGCCCATATCTCGTAAATATTCAGTGACTCCGTGTTGCTGCTGTCGCTGGAACATCCAGCCAGCATGCCAGCCACCAAGACCAGACAAAGCATCAACATCTGAAAATATCGTCTTCTGCAATAACTCATTGCCCACTCCTTCAGAACGTGCGTTCCACACGCGATTTTTGCTGCACTGTTCCGCTACTGTCTCATTTTCCGTCTGTTTTCGACGTACTCTTGCCTGCCTTATCACCTCCAAGCCATGAAATCCGGTATTCCTCCAGACTGATCACGCCGTCACCATCAAGATCCATGGTCTTCACCAGCGCCTTCATCCGGCTGATGTACTCATCACGGCTCAGTTTGCCGTCTCTGTTTGCATCAAGGTCCACAAATCGGCCGGCCCAGAAGGCGATGCACTCGTTCTGGTGCAACCTGCCGTCAACGTTGGTGTCCATCCGCTGGAAGCGGGACTGTTGACGGTCCATCTGCACGGGAGCCTTGATCTTTGCAGCATCACCGGCCTTGCCGCACCAGTAGACCACCCATTCCTCCACGCCAATACCGTCCTTGTTGGTGTCTGCAGCGTCAAAGTTCTTCTGCCGTGCCTGAAGGTATTCAGCGGCGGTGAGCCTGCCGTCCTTGTCGGCATCTTCCTGTCGGTAGCGGTCTGCCAGCCCCTTATTCAGCTCTTCGCGGGTGACCTGCCCATCCTTGTCGGTATCCGCCGCCTCATGCAGTGACGGTATAGGAGCAGCGTTGGCACAAATGGCAACCAACAGGCAGCAGGTGACAACCAGACTGCAAATCCATGGCTTTCTCATACACAAACCTCTCTTTTCCGGCATTCGGTTAAGTTGATTCAAAACAGATACACGCTGCAGACATGTCGCTCATCTGAGGACACACCTGCATAATGCGAAGAACATGCCATTGAGCTATTACATACATTTCAACCGGTTGCACGAACAATCCACTGCCAACTACTGTAAACAAGCTCGGTTTTATATGCGACTACGGGCAGTCTGCTGGATAACGGCAACATAAAAGATAGCTCACTTTTCAACTGTGTCAAACGCCCCGGTCAGAAAACAGCACCAGCAGGTTTAAGCAACTACGCAACACGTAAAATCAGTGGTTTGTGACTTGTGACACTTCAGCACCCGACACAAGAGGTGAGGCCAATACCATTTTCTTTACTTCGCGTTCGAAGCGGCGTTCGCGAGTAAATGCTGTTTAGGGGGGTAGACCTGCTTGCAAAAAAAAGCGCAGGCAGGATGCCTGCGCTCCGATATATTCCGATTAAACAGTAGGTGCGCGACAGTGCGGGCTACATCTTACAGCCCGAGGAAAAGATTTGAGTTGGCTCCATCCCAGGTGGCGCTGGCTCCGCCTGTGATGGAACCCCAACTGGTTTTTCCGGAATCCACTTGTAGCAGAACCGTGTACGATTTGTTGAGCACATTGAGCTTATAGATATTCAGCCCGTTCTGAGCGGGCACGCTTCTGATAGTAGAAGCGGTTTCGGAAGAACCGGTTAACGAAGTTTGAGGGAAGGTATAATTGAAGCCGCCGGTATAGTTTTGGGTGTTGAAGGAGAACGGGGTATTTTTGAAGCCGGAGCCATTGGGTGTTACGATTATCAGGTTGAATTTTGTGACACCGGTTTGCGGGTTCAGTATCCCCTGCGGGGCGAATGACGGCGCAGTTGACTTGTCCCCGAGCAGGGTGACCGTCATGGAGTCAATCTGTCCCCCAAGGTCTGCAAGAATATGGTTGTATCTGTCGGTGAAGGGGAAGCCGTAGGCGCCGGGATACAGCTCGGCAACAGTTTTGGCGTAAGGATTGTAGGTGTTCTGGAAAGGCTTCGCACTGCTCGACCACCAGCTTGAACTGTCGTTGGTCCCGGCCGTGACATACCCCAGGTTGAAAGCTGTCACGAGATCACGGTAGACGGCGGAATACAGGTTGTTATCACCGACGACCGCCTTGGTGCCGTTCACCGTGTACGGGCTGTTGCAGGTGTAGATCCCGTTATAGTTGATCGCATCCGTTGCGTTCAGCTTCAGGCTCGATAGCGGAATCTTGATGGTGTCGCTGCCTGAAATGAGAGATATTTCCGTGGCATTCATCGTGCCGCTGAAAGAGTAGTTTTGGGCTGGCGACCCGTAATAGGTGCCAGCAATCGTCAGCCGGGTGTTTTTCGACGGATCGCCTATCGAATCCAGATAGGTGTCGAATGCCGGGTACGATGCCGGCCGTTTCACCGAGGACAGAACCCGCAGGGTTTCGATTCCGCCGGTTCCACCCTTGATTACGGTCGATGAGGCGCTGCCCGTGATTGTCTTGGTCAATGCTGCTTCAAGCATTTCTCCCGTCGTCTTGTCCGCAAGGGTGAGATGTTCAATGGTGGTTCCCTGGATGGAGGTTTCAAGCACCATCGGAATTGCATAGAAATCAACTGCCGTGAGGTTCGCCTTGCCGCCGCTGCCGGTATACGTCAGTTCAATTTTGTCGAAGCGCGTGCCGTAATCCTTGTCTGACGTATTGGCCCCGTCCGGTTCATCAGAGGAGAGCGCCTTATCATAGGAAATATAAATTCTCCCTGAATTTGACGATACGAGTGTGAAAATTTCGGAACCGCCGTTTGTGATCGCAATATTGTTTTTGTCAACGGACACCGGTTTTCCCGTAAACCTGACATATGCGGTGCGGCCGGAACTGTTCTTGATGGTTACTTTCAGGCCATCCGCAGCGCCGCCGTCAATAAAGAGTGAGGGGGCATTAACGTTCAAGCCCGACGTGGGGATTGGGGTGGTGCCATACAGGAGTTTCGCCGTAAAGCTGATGCTGCGGGTTGCACTGTCGTAAACCGGATTGGAGAGGGTAACGATCTGCACCCCGCCCACCAGGTTTACCTGGGGATCGTAGGAGATGGAAACATTGGGCGATACGCTCCCGAACCGGGTCTGCCATCCCATGATATACGCATCAGCAGTATATTTCGCGGACAACCGGCTGGGGGCATTGGTGTAGCTGAAGACGTAGTCGCTGGGTTGCTGAATACGGAACGTATAGGTGCCAGCAGTGCTGGTCGGCGTAAAGGTGCCAGTAGCGCCGTTCATCAGTTGCGACCACTCGTTTTGTGTTGTTGACGTGGCGTTGTTCAGGATGATGATTTTCACATCCGTAACGGCAAGACTGTTCACCGGCTTCTGGTTGCCGTTCAGATAGGTGAGGGTAACGCTCAACTGGCCGGTGGCGGTGTTGTAGACCGGCTTTTCCAGTACACAGAAGAGGTCAATGGTTCCCTGGTTCGTAACCGTTGCCTGCAACAAGGCATTCGGCGACACCGCACCGTAAACCCGAGGCCAGATGGTGTTGATCACGTTGGCCATGGTATCATACCCTGCCTCCTGGGCAGGCCGGTCGGTGAAATAAATTAAGTCGGCTGGTACGTTGCTGAGGACAAGCTGGAACCTGGTGCCGGTGGTGTCGCCGCTGACAGCACTGAAGCTGCCTTTCCCGGCCACCATCTCGTAAATACGCAGTGACTCATTGTTGCTGTTGTTACTGCTACTGCTACAACTTGCCAGCGCGGCGATACTGATAGTAAGGAGCAGCAGCGTAACAACTCGTGCCCATACCGATTTCAGAGAATTCATGTGTGCCTCCTGGTAGCATGCATGGTGAGCGTGAGGAATTTCCGGTAGTACTACCTCTTTGTATCGCTCTTTCGACAGGTGTCAAGCCGTTGCACCGGAATAAATGACAGGTCAGGACAAAGCCCTTGCCGCTGCAGGCTGATTCAGGTATGTATGCGGAACTGTTTGATCAAATGATGAGGTGTGTGGTGAACAACGAGACAAGACAGAAGGTAAGCATGGTCAGCCTGGGCTGTCCCAAGAATCTGGTGGATGCTGAGGTGATGCTGGGGGTACTGGCCAACCAGGGCTATGAGATCACCATGAATGAAAAAGAGGCCGACGTGATCATTGTCAACACCTGTTCCTTCATCAAGGAGGCCCGGGAGGAGAGCGTTGATACGATCCTTGACCTGGCCGACCGCAAAGGTGACGGCAACTGCAAGACCCTGATCGTGGCCGGCTGCCTGCCCCAGCGCTATCAAGAGGAGCTGGCAAAGGAACTGCCAGAGGTGGATATCTTCATCGGCACCGGTGATTACCCGCGAGTGGCGGAGATTCTGGCCGAGCGTCAGCCCGAGGCCGGTCAGATCTGCTATGTGGGGGATCCCGACTACATCTACGATGAAACCCTGCCCCGGCTCAACTCATCACCCGGCTGGTATGCCTACCTCAAGATCGGTGAAGGTTGCTCCAACTGCTGTACCTACTGCGTGATCCCCTCGCTGCGGGGTCCCTACCGCTCCCGTCCGCTGGAGGCGTTGGTGGCCGAGGCGGAGCGGCTGGTGGCAGGTGGGGTACGGGAGTTGATCCTGGTCTCGCAGGATATCACCCGCTACGGCAGCGACCTGCCCTACGGCACCACCCTGGCGGAGCTGATCCGCAGGCTGGCAGCCATAGACGGTCTGCAGTGGATCAGATTGCTCTATGCCTACCCGGACGGTATCACCAGTGAGCTGATCGAGCTGCTGAAAAATGAGCCGAAGCTGTGCAAATACCTGGATATTCCGATTCAGCATATCAGCGACTCCATCCTGAAACGGATGCGGCGGCGCTCCGGCGAACAGCAAATCCGCGACCTGATCGACCGGCTGCGCAATGAAGTGCCTGATATCACGCTGCGCACCTCCCTGATCGTCGGTTTCCCCGGTGAAACCGTTGATGATTTCCTTGCCCTGACCCGCTTTGTAGAAAAGGCCCAGTTTGACCGACTGGGGGTCTTCTGCTACTCAAAAGAAGAGGGAACGCCAGCAGCCGAGATGCCGGATCAGGTCTCTGAACGGGTTAAACGAGAGCGACACCGCAAGCTGATGAAGACCCAGGCGCGGGTCTCGTTCCGACGCAACCGGGCCATGGTGGGCAAGGTGGAACAGGTAATGGTGGAGGGATTCAGCGAAGAGACCGAACTGCTGCTGAAGGGGCGCACCAGCCGTCAGGCCCCGGATATCGACGGCCAGGTGTATATCACCAGCGGCAACGCAAACGTGGGAGATATCGTGGCCTGCCGGATCACCGACTCATCCGACTACGACCTGGTGGCAGAGATGGTTGAAGAGTGACTACTGCAGCATGAAGGTTTCGTACTCCAGCTTGTCAAGATCGCTGTCAAGCAGTGCCATACCGACACCGATAGTAATGATCAGTGCCAGGGCAAAGCCATAGCCGTAATAGAACGGCCCCAGCTTGATTGAAAGCAGGGTCAGTCCAAGATTCAGTACCGTAAACAGGGCGGTCAGCAGCAGCACCCGGCCCCGTTTATCCAGATAAAAGAAGATGTTCAGCAGCCCCAGCAGCACCACCTGAAAACCGGTGGCCACCACCTGGATCGAAAGCAGCGGCAGGTGTATCTCCGAGATCCCTGCCCATTGCAAGAGCTGCCGACCGGCCACAATCACCACAATGGTGGTAATTCCCTGGACCTTGATGATGTCGTACAGCCCCTCTCGCGCCACCCGCACCATCTCGTCTTTCATCTCCTGGATATAGGAGAGTGAGCCTCCTTCGCGCACCGCATCGTAGAACCGGTCGTAGTACTCCACAAAGTCGGTCTCCATTCGCACCAGAAAGACCGCCATGCCGGGGATGATGGCCAGATACGCCAGAAAGACCGGCAGGTCATAGACCAGTGAGGCGCGCAGCGGACCGATGACGTTCGAACCGGTGGCCGGATGAAACCAGAAGACACATTTGTCGATCCAGATCCCCATGTTATAAAACAGGCCGGTCAGCATCAGGGAGTGATACATCCGGCCTTTCCCCATAAAATCAAACTCAATGAACAGCCGCGACGGATAGCCACGGAAGATCACCAGCAGCATCCCCAGCAGGAGAATGAACTGGCCAGACAGAAAAGCCAGCAGTAGTCCCTCCAGATTGCCGTGCCGCAGCAGAAAAGCCAGCAGCAGGGCTGATCCGTATCCCACGGCAAAGTTAATCAGAATCGCCTTGTAGGCCTTGAGGCCCGAGAGCAGGATGGCCGTTACCCAGACCGAGCAGAGTACCACCGATGTTGCAGCAAACAGCAGGCGGAAAAAAAGTGTCTGCTGAGGAAACAGCAGCAGGCCGACCGGATAGGCGATCAGACCGCTCAGCAGCATCACCACCAGTAACAGCCCGTTCAGGTTAGGCAGCAGCCGGTAATGTTCCTTGTCAAAGATCCGGTCGGCAGCATAGCGGGTAAAAGAGAGCTGCACCAGACCGGTCAGGATCAGGCTTGAGGCGATCAGGTAGGTGACCACGGTCTGGAATTTACTGACCAGGGCGGCCGGAATGACCACCGGCAGGGACAGAAAACCGATCAGCAGCACTGCGATGATTGACAATATCCAGGGACCGGAGCTGATGATACCGGCGTAGGTGTAGGCCAGCAGCAGCGAGCTGTAGCTGTCCCCCTTCATCAGCTTGCGCAGTTCAAACCCGATGCCAGCCATCTTAAGCTAAAGCCTCCTGATATAAGGACCGGTAACGGGCGAACATCTGCTGCTGGGTATACTTGGCTTCTACCCGTGCCATACCGGCCTGCTGCGCCCGACCCCAGGTATCCCGGTCCGTCAGCAGCCCCCGGCAGGCATCGGCCAGGGCCTGGGGATCGTTGATCGGAATCACGACACCGGCAGCCCCCAGGGCCCGGTCTGCCTCACCCTCCCCCTCGATCAGCTGACGGCAGGCACCCACGTCGGTGGCCACCAGCGGCACCCCGGCGGCAAACCCTTCCAGTGCCACCAGCGGCAGACCTTCACTGATGGAAGAGAGCACCAGCAGCCCGATCTGCGGAAACAGCTCTACCGGATTCATAAAGCCGGTAAAACGCACCTGCTGTTCTATCTCCAGACTTCTGGCCAGGGCACGGCATTCCTGGGCATATTCGGGATCTTCCCCTTCCGGCCCCACGATCCAGCCCTGCAGCTCTGGGATATGGTGTACCAGAATCCTGATCGCCCTGATGTAGGTCTTGACATCCTTGATCGGCACCACTCTGCCCAACAGTGCCAGAATCGGCGGGGGATCAACGGCACGGGTCTGACGCAACGGGAGAAAACGTGCCAGATCAATACCGTTGGGAACCACCGTCAACTTTTCCGGCAGGGCGCCGTCGCTTATCTGGCGCTGTCTGACACCCTCGTAGAGTGAGACGATCCGACCGGCAGCATCGTAACAAAACCGTCCAATGGTCTCGAAAAACCTGATCCAGAGGTCTCGAAAGTAGCTGACCTCGGTTGGGTCGCGTTGCAGGGCATTGCGGTTGTCCTGGATCCAGTCGTTATTAAAGATATCGATCCGCCGTTCCTTGGTATAGATGCCGTGCTCCGACAGCAACAGGGGGCGACCGGTATGATGATGCAGCAGCCCCCCCAGAAACCCGGCATAGCCGGTAGAAACCGTGTGGTAGAACCGCGCCGGTATCAGTGTCGCGGCTATGGACGCCAGTTGCCAGATCGGACTGTGCATGTTGCGCACGGTCCAGAAGTAATCCACAAAAGAGGGATCCTTGCACCGCTCCGTATACAGCTCACAGATATATTCCCAGGAGCGTTCCGCATAGAGGAACTGGGTATAATCCACCCCGCCCGTACGGCTGAGGTAAAAAGAGGCCTGCTTCAGCTCTGCCGGCAAGCCATCGGGATGAGGAGACTTAAACCAGCCGTGCAGCCGCCGCAGGATTTCAAACCCCTCTGCATCGCCACGGCAGGGCTCAATGGGCGGGGTAACATGTTCGTCATGCAGGTAATGCACCTGCAGGTGGGTAAGGTTCTGCGGCAGGTCATATTTTCGCTCACCGTATTCGTCAGCGCTGCTGCCGAGAAAGACCGCACCAAAACTCAGCTCGGGAAAACCCTGGATGATCTGGTTGACCCAGCTGGATACACCGCCACTGACATAGGGAAAGGTCCCCTCCAGGAGCAACATCACATCAACCTGCTCTGCCTTCGGCAGCTGCTCAGTCATCACGCCCCTCCCCAGAACTGGGCTACCGACCCGATGCCCGGCTTGAAGCGTATGGCCGGGTCTTCCTGCAGCAGGCGTCGCACCGCTGAAAAGTCACGATTGTAGTATGCCAGCTCGGCCTGGTACGGCACGACCCGCAGCCGGTCATCCCCTGCTGCCAATGCCGCCTCAATGGCCGCAGATGCCTGCCGGTAATCGCGTCGATAAAGCCAGATGCGCGCCTGAAGCGTATAGAGCGCGGGGTTGACACAACCGTACTCCTGGGCCAGAGCGGCGTACCTGGCAGCCTGATCAACCAGAAAATCGCGCAGATCGTGCTGCGCCAGGGCGCTGTAGACCATCTCCCAATATGAAAAAGCCAGGTTACGGCAGAGGGTTTTCTTGACTTCCGGCGTTTCGGCGATCTGCAGCGCATCCATGGCGGTGGTAATGGTCTGCTGAATCTTCTGTTCCTGACGCTCACACAGATTAAAGGCCAAAAGCCTGATCTCATCATCGCTGTCGCCGGTGGCATGTTGCAGCAGACGACCGGCGTTACCGCCACCAAGCGAACCCACCGACAGCAGCGCCTTCAGCCGCTCTCCACGCGGCAGACTGTGCAGCCGCAGGCGTGACCAGGCCCCTCCTTCCCCCATGCCGCCACCTACCGCAGCGGATTCAGGCAAAAAAGGCGGCAACGGCACCTGTTCAAATTCAGGACGCTCCCGTTCAGTGTAATAGCGGATAAAGTAGAGCAGGATCAACAAGGTACCGATCGCCCCCAGCGCAGGTACAAAAAAATTGAAGCTGAAAAACAGCATAATCAACAGCCGGCGCGATGCCGTAAATCGCTGGGGAAACCAGATACTCAGCAATAGCGCAAACAGGGCCGAGGCCAACAGATGTCCGCCAAGAAACAGACCGATCCGCTGCCAGAGCGGCTGATCGGTAAAAACAGCCAGCAGGGCGGCCTGCTCACTGAGCAGGCCGTAGAGGAGCAGCTTGATGCTGCTCATGGTCCATCCGCCAGCAGGTTTGCCAACTGCAGCAGAGGATCATCGCATGAGACCATCTGGTATTTAAAGCTGATACCGGCATTCTTGGGGCTCATCTGGAACTGTTTTTTCAACACCTCATTCAAACGGCTCTGATACCCCTCCATGGCAGACGGGCCTGAAAACGGCATCAAGGTTACAAACTGCACTCCCCAGCCCAGGTCACGACGCCAGCCGTGGTCAAGACCCCGCTGCTGGCGTTCCAGCATCATACAGAGCTCATTCAGATACGGTCCGGGCGAAAGGCTGACCATGGTCAACGTACTGACGACGTCCAGATCCTGCTGCAGATGAACCATCTTGACCAACTCAGCCCCAAAGGCTAGTGGACAGTCAGGATAGGCGGCAATGATCCGGTGGGCCCGCTCGGCCGCCTCCACCTGATCGGCAGCGTAGGCCAGCAGCACCCCCAGGATCTGCAGGGTCTCGCGGTGCAGTGCCATAAATGGCATGTCATCTACCAGCAACACCCCTAGGGTCCTGCCACTGCTGGTTCTGAACGGCGCTGCAACCAGGTAGCTGCTGTGCTGCCCCTCCCCCAGACGGTTAGCCGCCTGATACGCGGTGCTGCCGGATTCAAGGGCTGCCCGCAGCAGCAGATCATCCGGACGTAACGGCGCCCCTTGTCCGCACTGTGCCAACGGCTCGGCCAAAACCCGACCGTTCTGTACCGGATAAAGCGCAGCACTGGTCAGAGAGCCATAGTGCGACAGGATAACCATCAAGTCACCGGCAAAAGCCCGGCTGACAGGTTCGCCACCCTGACCCAGCAGACGGCGCAGCTCCATCATCCCCTGCCGCAAGGTCACCGGACGGCTGATCAGGTTCTGCTCCAGCCGGTCATGGGAGTGCCGCACCATAAAGTAAGCCCGCGACAGCTGCTGAAACCGCTCCTCAGCATGACGGGAGAGCTGCTCTGCCCGCCGTAGCCGGGTTGACCAGATCGTGCTGAACTGACCGGCGATCAACATCAGCAGTGAGCCGCCCAGCATGAAATGCAGCGGGAACGGGGCGATTGTCTGTCCTGTCAGCATGGCCCCCAACCAAAAGGCGGCTAGCAGTGAAACCGAGACAAGGGCCGGGGAAATACCGTAGCGGAGCGCCACCAGCAAGGGACCGAACCAGAGCCAGAAGAAATCCGCCTTGATAAAGTACGGGTCCGCCCGGTTAAAGAGCAGGCCAATGCAGGGTATTGCCAGTGTCAAGGCAACCGTCTCCAGCCAGAGCACCAGACGGGGAAATCTGGCGGCTATGCCGTGCAACGGCTGCATCCTAGCGCAGCTCGATGGTGGCGATCAGCTGCTGCAGCACCTGCTGGGCAACGGCACTGACCGCCTCTCTGCTCCAGCCGCTCTTGCCTGAGCTGCCGGTCCAGACCACCTTGTCGTTCTGCAGGTCAAGCAGCTGCAGAGTGAAACCGGCCACCGGCTCACCATCCAGTCCCACCTTATAGCGCCACTCCGTTACCGTTCCTTGCAGGGCATACCTGATCTGCTGTTTTTTGGCCCACACCAGCCCGTCCTGACGCCGTTTCAACCCCCGATCCACTGGCGGTTCGGCTTCGGCTGAAGGCTCAACAGGCATGACGGCCACCTGCCGGATGCCACGGGCATAGAGCAACGCCGTACTGATCGCTTCTGCACGCTCGGCAGCAAAAGGGGTTTCGGTGTTGTTGATAAACGGCAGCACTGTCCAGACGGTATCCGGCGCGGCAGACTCACGCACCCCCTGGTGCAGGGTGGTACAGGCGGTAAGGGCCAGCAGACCTGCAAACAGCAACAGCAGACGTTTCATGGGATTCCTCCTGGTAGCTTCAGCAGATTAGTAAAAATAACGGTACCTGATACCGATAGTGGTGCTTAGATCATTAACACCGAATTGACCGCTGCCCTGGGTCAGCTCCAGCAGCAGCTGGTCAAGGCCAAAGACCGGACCCACCATGCCCAGGCCATAGGAAAAACCGGTGCCTGAACTGCTGCTCCAGCTCACGTCCGCCGCAGCAAACGGCTTCCAGTCACGGGTGTAGGTGCCTTTCCAGGTCTCTCCCAGGAAGACCCCGGCCCCCAGCGAACCGTAGCTTTTGGGCACAAAGAACGCTGCCGTCGGCAGCGTACCGACCGGCACCAGCGCTGCGGTCCGACTACTCACGCTGCCGTCAGCCTGGTAGGCACTATAACTGCCGAACAGACGCAGACCGTAATCCGGCCAGGCACGGGTAATCTGGTGCCGCAGTTCCAGTGACACCGCCTGCCCCTGCCCCAGGTACTGCCGGTCCTGATCATACAAGCGCACCGAGGACAACTCCAGTGCAACCGTATCGGATGAGGTAAGAGTTCCCGCAACAAGCAGCTGCAACCGGTCGCGGGCCCCACCCGCTGCCAGGGCAGCGGTCTCTTCGGCCCGTTCGTGGTAGGCAAGTCGGCCGGACAGCTGCAGGTCATGCCATAAACGCCAGCTTCCGGCAAGCGCTGCGGTCGGTTGGGCAGCAATACCGCCATCACGCCCCCCCAGCTGCAGTGACAGGTGCCCCCCTTCATGACGACGAGTCAGGGACAGGGTACCGCCAAGATCGGTCCGGGGAACACTACCCAGCACATTGCTGCGCAGCAGACTAAACTGCCGTTCGGTCAGCTCGGCCTGCAGGCTGTAACGGCTGGTGAGCGGCTGACTGAGCGTCAGCCTTGATTCAAGCCATCCCAGCCCGGCCTGATCCCTGGCCTGCAGCGAGCTCTGTATGAAACCGGGACGGCTGCCGTACAGCTGACGGACCTGGGTATCCAAAAGATGGTCATCACGGTTCAGTTGCAGCCGATCAAAGGCATGCTCTTCAGCCAGCGGCGTCCACCCTGCCCGCCGGGCTGCCTCAACCGCGTCACGGTACGGCAGCTGCTCCAGCTTGCCGTCCAGCAGGTCGGCCATGGTGGTCCGGTCGTTCTCTTCAAGGGCCAGCCCCAGGCGGGCCCATTCCGGCCGTTGTACTGCCCTGGCCAGATGACGCCAGTACCAGAGCCGGGCCAGATCGGTTTGTCCGGTGGCCATGGCCCACCCCATAACCAGTTCCGTGCCGAAGTCTTTCTTCAAATCAGCAGCAATACGGTGGACTACGCCGGACAGTTCATCCCCCTGCCGCAGGTGCAACAGCAGCTGAGCCCTGGTCAGCTGCCTGCGCCGTTCATCAAGGTTTGCGTCTGCTGCTGTCTGCTGCAGCAGACGGTAGGCCCGACGCCTGATCACCCAGGCCGCTTCCTGATGGCCAGCCTGCTCCAGAACATCACCAAATGAGGCCAGCCAGGCCGGATCATCCTGCCGCTGTGGTGCCAGGACACGGTAATGCCGCAGGGCGCGTTGCGTATCTCCCAGCAACATCAGTGCGGCAGCCAATGGCTCCCGCAGTTCCGGCAGCAGGGCAAGCCGCCCTTCCCATTGACGCACCAGGGGGCGCAGCTCAGCCGTCTGCTTCAGATCCACCAGCAGCCAGAGATAGCTGCTCAACAGGTCTGAGGCATCAGGCGCCAGCCGCACAGCGACACGGGCCGCTGTCAGGGCCTGCTGCGGCTGAGCTGCCTGCCGGTACACCTGCGATACGGCCATCCAGGAACGGGGGTCCGCTGCCAGCACCTTGCGCTGCTGAGCATCCAGACCTTGCAGAAAATGAATCAATTCCTGCTCACGACCGCTGCGCAGACCGGTATCAACCAGGGCGTACCAGAATTGCGGCTTCTGAAAACGCTGCCAGCCCTGCAGGGCATACAGATAAGCCCGCTGCGGCGTATCGTTGCCATACAGTTCCAGCAGCCTGAGATAGTCTGCCTCAATGGCACTGCCGGAACGGATCATGACCTCAGCGGCACGGGCTGCCTGTCCGGCATGTCTCTGTGCCCAGGAGAGATCGGCGTAGGTACGCCAGAACAGTGCGGCATCATCAGCAGCCTGGTCAGCTGCCAAATCAAGGGCCAGCCAGGCCTGTTCCGTATCCCCCTGGCCATACCAGAGTGCAGCCAGCTTGAGCACCTCGTCGGAGGTGAGCGGTTTCAGGGTGGCACGCTGCTGCCAGGCCTGGATCGCCTCTGCAGGCATTCCCAGGTGCTCAGCCAGGCGGGCCTGTTCGGTCAGACGCCAGACCGGATCGTTCCGCCCCAGTCTGCCTGAACGGAGCAGGTCATAGGCCTCCTGCGGGAGCCCCATCCCTTCAGCCGCCGCCAGATATTCTTCCTCCACAGCTTGGTCTGCCGTTCCCTTGGTAACGGCCTGCTCCAGCAGTTGCTTGCGCAGAGGAAATTCCTGCAGGGCACGGGAAAGGGTGAGGGCCTCACCGTAGGCCGCTTGGTCACCGCGCTGAGCCAGAAAATACCAGTGTTCCAGGGCCAGATCGGGTCGGCCGGCCCAGACAGCGGTCCGGGCCGCCTTGCGGCGCCAGGTCAGATCATGGGGCCGGGCATTGACCGCCTTTTCGGCCACCCCCAACGCCTCGGACAGATTAGCGTTGGCCAGAAATACGGTGTGAGCCAGGTCAAACAGCTCCTGCTCAAACATTGCCCGTACCTCGGGAATGGTCTGAAGGGCCTGCCCGGCAACGGCTGATGACGGCACCACCTGTGCAGCAGCAGCCAGCAGTAAACCGGTCACCTTGAGCAGGTCGGCTCTCATGGCCGCGCCTCAACGTTGTCCGGCGATGATGGCATCCCCAGAGCGCGTCGCACATACTGCTGGGCCAGGTCAGGACGGTTTGCAGCCAGGGCCAGGCGGGTCAGTGCCAGCAGGGCCTGGCGGTCGCTGGACAACGGCTGCTGATATTTTTGTGCAGCCGCCACCGCCTCCTGCAGCAGGTTGCCGGATTGCAGGGTCGTGATGCCTTTCAAAAACAAGCGACGCTGTTCATCGCGATTCTTCGCGGCTGCCATCCCCTGAAAAAAGAAGGCCGCTGCCGCCCGATAATCCCCCTTACCCAGGGCCAGCTCTGCCGCTACCACCAGTGCATCACCATCCTGCTGTCGGGCGCTCTGCCCCAGCAGCTCCTCCAGGTGCCGGGCCGTCTGGTCATCACCGACACGACGGGCATCACCCAGGTACTGGGCCAGCTCACGGGGAGAAGCGCCGCTCTGACGCAGCTCTTCGATCTGGTCGGCATACCGCCGACGCGCCTCCTCCCAGCCCGGTTCACCGGTCACCAGCAGTTCCAGCTCCTGCCGCCGCAGCTCGTAGCGCAACGTACGGATGGTCTGTTCCTGATCGGGAGCCAGACTGGTCCTGACATGATAGCCAAGCGCCCTGGCAGCCTTCTCCGTGCAGCCTGCTGCCAGATAGCTCTGCACCAATGGAATCACCAGCCCGGTATCACCGTTGCGCAGTTGTACCAGCGCCTCCAGATAGCGCTGCTGGGCCGGACTGGTGATATCAGGTTCCGAGAGCAGCCTGAGCAGGCTCTTTTCCGGGTAGAGCATTACCAGCAGCAAAAGCCCCAGCCCGGCCAGACCGCCAATGGCCAGCGGACCGGCAAAACGTTCCCGCTGCGGTTTCTTATCGGCAGACAACTGCAATGTCGTGGGTTCCTGCGGCAAGGGGGGCTGTCAACAGCGACCCTTGCCGGGACACGGGCAACGGCTTGCCCTGGCTGGACAGGTTGCAACCGGAAGCATTGCCGAGCCGGATGGTACCACCGCGATGGGCGGTCAGGGTCAGCTCCATGCCGCCCGGTGACCGCTTGAACCGTTCAACCCTGGCCGGGAGTGAGACCAGCCAGGGAACGGCGGGCGGGGTTGCGGAAAGTTGCAGATATGCCTCACCGTCCGGTCCCAGATGGATATAGCGCTGATCGTTGTGTTCGTTGAATCCCAGCACATTACGACTGGCCACCAGATCGGGGTACCCGGCGCTGACCGGCAACCGCAGTTGCCGCAGGTCTCCCCTGTTGCGGATCAGCCAGCCTTTACCGGAACGGGCAACCACCGTACGGTTAAAATCCAGCACCTTATTGACATAGTCAGAGGTAAAAACAGCATGGGGCTGCTGGGCCAAGGCCCAGTCATAGACCTCCTCCAGGGCACGGCGACCAGCCTCTTTCGTGACGGAATAGGTGTGGTAATAGATATTGATCGGCTTCAGGCGGCGGGGGGTATCGGTCAGTTCAAAGGTTTCGATCACCCGGCGGTAGCCGTAAAAGGGACCGGTCCATTCATTGGTGTAGACGTTCTCATTTTGATTGGGGGCAAAGACCTGGAACCAGCCGCCTTTTGATATACCGAGGGGTGCAACAGACGTGATTGTTTTGTTGGACCTGGTGATCAAGGTATAGCCGCCATTAATGTTACCCAGGCCGGCAGCATACGTCGCTGCCAGAGCATCCGATCCAGGGGTGCAGTCTCCTGACCACTGCAGCAACTTGGTCTTTTTACCAGGAGGAAGCAGATTTTTATTGATAAAGTCGGCGGAATCCGGAATTTCAGCCACAAGATCGAAGGAGTAGCCCGGAATCGGCAGGTATCTGACATCATATCCCTGTCTCGCCTGTTCCGTATCCTGCCAGTAAAACGGATGGGAAAAGGTGTGGCTGCCGGCCTCAATCCAAGGCAGTTTGAACACCTCACGGGCCTCATTTCTATAGTGTTGGGCCTGCTTCTGTTCCACACCTCTGTCTCCCAGTGTACTGGTAATAATTGAGTAGGTTGTCGGTATCCGGTATTTTTTAAGAATCTTCTCCCGCAGCTCGGTCACTCCCAGCGGGCCGCCGGGGCGCTCAGCCATGCTTTCAAATCCATCGGCATCAATATGTGCCAGCAGCAGCCGTACCCCGTTTTCCGTGGTGACGTCCGGTACCGGAAGGCCACCGATGCGCAACGCCTTACCGAAAAAAGCGAACGGATCAATCACCCAGCGGGCCTGTTCGTCAAGAAGCTCATTGATGCTAAACGGCTCCAGTACATATCCCCCCCAGGGGGTAAATGCAACGGCCTCGCTTACCAGCCCCTTGCCATCACGCAAGGTCAGCTGGGCATCGCTGTCTTTAAAACGGAGCGGCACCAACAGGTCTCTCCGTGGCAAGGGGGCTTTTTCAAAGCCGACGACATCGGTCTGGTGGATGATCTGCAGCTCTTGGGAACCGACAGACGCCGCTGATCCTGCAGTGCCGTTAAACTCTTTGGCCAGCTGTTGATAGGGAAATCCGAAACGATCAAGAAAGGCAAACGGCACGCCGGCTGCGTGCTGCTGACGCAGCCAGTCCGGCAACTTCTGCCTGATACCGGACTGATCGGAGTAAGGCCAGAGTACTATTCCGGCATAACGTCCCCGCAGGATGCCGGCAGGCAGCGGCTGCCGCAGGTCGTGCAGCTCCACCTGATAGCCAAGATAGTTAAGCGGCATCACGGCAAAGCGGTGCAGATTGGTATAGATCGGATCCGAACCTTCGCTGCCGTCGTACAGTCCCAGGATCATACGGGGCTGCACCTCAACCGCCCCCACCCCCAGCGAGGCCAGGTCCTTGTCCGTTACCCAGGGAATGAAACCCAGAGAGCTGATTTTTTCCGCTGTTTGACGGGCCAGGTCACGGTCCTTCGGTGCCACATAATCAATGGCAATCACCGGCAGACCTGCCCGGCGCACCTCGGCAAAACGATCCAGCAACCATTGACGGTCCGTCTCTTTCACTTCGCCATAGGCACCGGTTAACGGATTGAAATTCTGAAAAAGCGACTCTGCTGCCACGGCAAAGGCAAACTCCTTGACCTGATCAAGGATCTCAAAGCCGCGGTTCAGGATCAGGCGCGCCTCGGGATGACGCTCCTTGATGCTGCGAATCACCTCCACCAGACCTGCCTGCAGAGCAGGGTGTCGCTGTTTGTCCTGCACCAGCTGATACGAATCCAGCGTATCCAGAAAAAACCCGCGATACCCGGCAGCCCAGAGCGGCTCAACCACCTGATCCAGAAAAAAGGCCCGCCAGGCCGGATCGGCCAGATCAACCAGCCTGCTCTTCCAGGCCGGATTATCGCCAATCAGCCAGACCGGGTTGAGCTGTCGGTAATAACTGCGGTTGGGATCGACTTCCCCCACACTGATATAGGCAAATAACTCGCTGCGGGCAGACCGGTAGCTTGAAGGGGCAACGCCGACAGCATCAGGCTCTACCACCACCAGATCAAAGGCCTGCAGTTCATTGAGGGGGGGATTGGGGGCATAGTACAAGGCCACGCTGAACGGGACATCGGCCCGTACCGATACCGGCGCAAGCAGACAGACTGCAGACAGCAACACAATGAGAAAACCCATGGATCGCCCCCTTTTGGCAAACGATGTCTTTGTACCACCTATCAGCTGAATTACAAGCGGTTCTTTTTCTCTGGCCACAGAATGCTGCTTTTCCTGTTTTCCTTGACACTCCAACGCATTTCTGCTACTGATCTCGGCCTTTACGTCCACCTGAGCATCTCACAAAACGACGATTTCATGGTGATGGAGCATACGAATTATGGCAACAACCAAAACCCCAAAAAAAGAAACAAGTACGGTGGCCGCTGATATAAAGGTAGCCCCAAAGACCGCACCGGCAAAAAAGACTGTTCCTGCGGCTAAGGCGCAAGAGGCAAAACAGGCGACAAAACCGGATGCAAAAGGCCTCAAGGCGGCTTCCCAAAGCCCCGAAACCCAGCCCGCCAAGGCGGCTGTCCAGCAGGTGTCAACGCCGCTCGCTGCACAACCGGTTGGCGGCAAATGGGACGAAATCAGACAACTGCTGCTTAATCTGAAGGAGCAGACCCTGCTGGAGATCAAACGTTCGATCAAGAAGGGCTCTGAGACAACCGTTGGTGACGAGCCGACCGGTGATATTTATGACCAGGCCTCTTCAGAGCGGGACCGTGAATTGGGGTTGCTGCTGAATGACCGTGAACGGCAGAAACTGCATAACATTGATGAAGCGCTGCTGCGGATTGACGAGGATGAGTACGGCATCTGCGAGGAGTGTGATGAAGACATCCCGCTGGGACGCTTGAAAGTGCTGCCGTTTACCCGACACTGCGTCAAGTGCAAATCTGAGCTGGAAAAGGTTCAGGCCCAGACCCGTCGTCTTGAAGAGGACCGGGTGTACCGGGAGATACCGGTCGGCGATGACGATGAAGGGTAGCTCCCCAGTCGCTGCCTCGGCTCAGGAAGCACGGAAAGCACGGTACCGTTCCAGAATTTTCAACGCCGCACCCTTTTTCAGTAGCAGTGCATGATGGGGGCAGAGCTCCCGGCAGCACCAGCAACGAATGCAACGCCCTGAATCCACCTTCAGGGCGTTTTTTGTGATGGTTATGGCCTGCGGTGGGCAGGCGTCCCGACAGATGCCGCACAAGACACAACGCTGCGGATCGGCACACGGCAGGGGACTCAGGCTGTCCCGCAGGATCGGCTTGACAAAACCGGGCAGGCCGAACTGCAGATCGAGCCCATCCGGCAGGACAAAGGGAGGTTCTGCAGGCTGCAGCGGCAGCTGACCCACCAGCACGATCTGATCCAGGCTGCTGCCCGGCAGTCCCCGCCGTTTTGCCTCTTGCTGCACCGGCAACAGCCGATGGGGGATACCGACCAGCTCTGCCGCCACCGTGTCCACCGCCACCGGGCTATCACCAGCCAGCAGCATCCCCAGCTGCCGAGGCGTTCCGCTGTTGGGGCCGTTCCCCTCCATGGCAACAATGCCGTCTACAATCGTCAGGGCCACCGGGCGCGCTTGGGCGATCTCCAGCAACAACCCGGCAAACAGCTCCTTGGAGCGACCGGCGGTCAGATGCAGGGCCGCCTTGGCCGGTCCCACCACCGCCCCGTACAGATTCTTGACCCCACAGGTCAGGGTCATCATCTCGTGGGTCTTGAGTTTGGGCAGATTGATCACCACGTCGGCATCAAGGTAGGCCTCGGCCAGTTCAAGCTGCCGAAACAGACCGCCGGCTGCAATCTGCCGTGTCCGGTCAAAAGGGCGCAAGGTAGCGCCGGAGGCCTCCACAGCAGCCTTGATACCGGTCTTCCGTGCCACCTGTTCAAACAGACCAATACCGGGACTGTCACCCACCAGCACAATGCCGCCGGCATTTTTGACCAGTTCGGCAACCGCCTGCACCAGGGCCGGATGGGTGGTAACGGCAGCCTCCGGAGGCTTGCCGGCCAGCATGTTCGGCTTCAGCAACACCCGCTGTCCTGCGGCCACAAAACGCTCAATCCCTCCCAATGGCGCCAACAACGCTGCAAGACGCTCCTGCAGCAACTCTGCTTGATAGCTGTCGCATTGCTGCATACTGACCGTTGTCATGCTGTCCCCTTGCGTTTTATTGAAGTTCGTTTACACTGTATCCCGGTTCTGCCCACACACCATCCTAGGGAACGCAATGAAAACAAGATCATCAGAGCACTATGATATCTCGCTGCTGTATGTCGAAGATGAACGGGTTACCCGTGAACAGATCTCCCGCATCCTGCAACGGATCGTGACCGATCTGCATGTTGCCGAAAACGGTCAGCAAGGACTTGAACTGTACCAGGAAAAACGTCCCGACATCATACTTTCCGATATCATGATGCCGATCATGAACGGCCTGGAGATGGCACGCGCCATCCGCGCCCTTGACCGTGACAGCCAGATTATCATGCTGACCGCCTACAGTGACACTGATTACCTGCTGGAATGCATCACCCTGGGGATCAACCAGTATGTTCAGAAGCCGGTAGATTTTTCACGCCTGGCCTCCGCGCTGGACTCCTGCAGCAACTACGTCATGCTCAAACGCAAACTGAAACAGCAGGAAAAGCGGATCAACATGCTCTCAATGGCGGTGGAACAGGCACCGGCACCGGTGATGATCACCTCCGTAACCGGTGACATCGAGTATGTCAACGCCATGTTCTGCCGCCTGACCGGCTACCAGGCCACTGAGGTGCTGGGACGTAACCCGCGACTGCTCAAATCGGATTTGAACCCGCCCCAGCTGTATGAACAGCTCTGGCAGACCATCACCAGCGGCAACGACTGGAAAGGCGAGTTGGCCAACAAGCAGAAAAATGGCACGATCTACTGGGAAATGATCAAGATAAGCCCCCTGCGGGACAGTGACAACAGTATCATCGGCTACTTGAAGGTCTCTCAGGATATCACTGAACGCAAACAGTACGAAGACAACCTGCAGTACCTGGGGACCCACGATCAGCTGACCGGTCTCTATAACCGCGCCTACTTTGATGCGGAGCTGCAGCGGCTGGAATCAAGCAGGGATTTTCCGGTCAGCATTGTCATGGCGGACATTGACGGCCTGAAGGAAGTGAACGACACCAAGGGGCACGATGAGGGTGACCGGCTGATCAAAGGTGCGGCAGAGCTGCTGCTGGCCGCCTTCCGCTCCGGTGATGTGGTCGCACGTATCGGCGGCGATGAGTTTGCGGTATTGCTGCCCCGCACCGACCATGAGACCGTTACCGCCGCCATTCAACGGGTACGTGCCGGCAACGGTCTGGAGCCTTTCTCGCAGATACTCTCCGTGGGGGCTGCTACGGCATTGCAGCATGAGACCCTGCACGAGACCTTCAAAGAGGCCGACCGTCTGATGTACCAGAACAAGACCGAACGCAAGCAACTCAGACAGGAAACCGTCTAAACGCTCCCGCCGCAGACCCGGCAAGCGACATCCTGCCTAACCGCAACCTCCCTGAAACGCATCCCCAGCAGATCAAAGGTCAGCAACCGGTCCGTCAGCAGCTGACCGATCCCCAACAGACATTTCAGCACCTCGGCAGCCTGAATGGTGCCGATGATGCCCGGCAGCACTCCGAACACGCCGTCATATTCACACGCACGGCACTCCTCTTCCGGCGGCAGCTCACCGAACAGACAGCGGTAACAGGCCGATCTGCCCGGCAGCACGGTCATGACCTGGCCTTGAAAGCGCAGTATCCCGGCATGTGAAAAGGGGATACCCTGTGCAACGCAGGTATCGTTGATCAGCGCCTTGATCTTCAGCGAATCAACAGCATCCAGCACCATGTCGTACTGACGGACCAGTTCCGGCAGGCTCTGCTGATCAACCATCTGGTGAAACAGCTCCACTCGGCAGCCGGGGTTCAGCTCCCGCAGACGACGGCCAGCCGATTCAGTCTTGGCTGTGCCGATGGTCTCACTGCTGTGGATGATCTGGCGTTGCAAGTTTGAGAGATCAACCCGGTCGCCATCGGCGATCCCGATGGTACCGATACCGGCAGCAGCCAGATACAGGGCTGCCGGAGAGCCCAAACCGCCGGCGCCGATGACCAGTACCCGGCTGTCCCGTAATTTTTTCTGCCCGACCTCTCCCACTTCAGGCAGCATCAGGTGACGACTGTACCGTTCCTGTTCTTCAGTGGTCAGCATTACGGCAACGCCTCCACAATCCGGCCGGCCCCCAGGATCTCGTCTCCCTGGTAGACTGCCAGAGTCTGTCCCGGTGTGATTGCCCGCTGCGGCTCAACAAAAACCACCTGCACCGTGTCATCGCTGCGTGGTTCCACCCTGCAGGCAACCGGCGCCTGGCGGTAGCGGATCTTGCAGGCAGCGTCAAACACGTGTCGGGGAGGGGCACCGAACCAGCGCATCTCCTCGGCCAGCAGGCCCGGCGCATAGAGATACGGTTCTTCACCAACCACCACCCGGTTGCGGGTCGCCTGCAGTTCAAGCACATACAGCGGCTCTTTCCAGGCGATCCCCAGCCCCCGGCGCTGGCCGATGGTATACTGCCAGAAGCCGTTGTGGCGTCCCAGCAGACTGCCGTTGCGATGGACAATCAGTCCTTTGTTTTGGGGAGTGCCTGCACGGTCGGCAAGAAACGGTACATAGCCGCTCTCAGGTAGAAAACAGACATCCTGACTCTCCTTGCGCTCTGCCACCGGCAGGCCGAACTGGCGTGCCAGCTGCCGGACCTCATCCTTGCCGCTCCGTTCTCCCAGCGGGAATAACACCCGTTCAAGTGCCTCCGGGCCGATCCAGCCAAGAAAATAGGACTGATCCTTGCGCCGGTCAGCAGCAACCAGCAGGTGCGGCAGCCCGGCAGCATCTCTGCTGATTCGGGCATAGTGACCGGTTGCCAGCATCGTCGCCCCCAGCCGGTGGGCCTCATCCAGCAGGTGGCCGAATTTGATCAGCCGGTTGCAGCGTACACAGGGGTTGGGGGTCTCGCCGTTCAGATAGCTGGCGGCAAACGGGGCAATCACCTGCCGGTCAAACACAGCCGTCATATCAATCCGATGCAGTGGAATACCCAGGTGGTCTGCCACCTGCTGCGCTGCAGAGGTTGCGGCACTATCAGGCAGCAACGTCATGGTCAGGCCGATCAGGCGGTACCCCTGCTGTTGCAGCAGGGCTGCGGCCACCGCAGAATCGACCCCGCCGGACAGGGCAACGGCAACCAGTATGTCTGAGGGGGCGGAAGACATGTTCAGAAGATGATGTTTGGTCGCAGGACCAGGGAAAAGCTGGGGGCATCCATCTGCCGCAAGGCACCGCTGTAGCGGGCAGGGTTCTCCCAGATCAGACCGAGATCCAGCTTGAGGGCAACACCCCAGGATTTAATCGGTATGATCTTGCCCAGGACATATTCCTGGCGGAGCAGGTCAACCTGCCTGGTACCAACATCCAGACGGACATCAAAGGAGCTGTTCCTGAGAAACTCGAACGGATTGACCCGGAAATCGAGGTTGCTGCGGCGGAACCCCACATAAAAGGTATTAGCGATATTGGGGCTGTCATGCACCTTGGCCCCCAGACGAAAACTCCAGGAATGTTTTTCATCCCTGAAACTGCGTTCGCCCTTCATCTTCCATTCTGCTTCAAGGGAGTGATCAGGCACCATGACGTTGTTTCTGATGTGCTGGTTGGAATAGCTGAACAGGTAGCCCATGAAGCCCTTGTTGGACGAGAGCTTCGCCTCCCCCGGCTTGACGTATTTGACCATATCCCCGACAAACAGGGAAAGGGCATACGGTTCCTCAAAGCCGGCGGTGATCCAGTGAATCACATTCTGATTACGACCGATATCAGCTATCCCGTAAAAATCCCTGGCATACTCCTTTAACCCCACCCCCACCAGCGGCATCGGCATGACTGCCGCCTCCAGCATCAGAAAGCGAGGGTTGAACAGGTTCAGCCACAGACGGCCATAGACCTCCAGCTCATCCTCATCAGTCACCTCCGGTATGGGGGTATCGGTCAACGGGATATTGAGCGAGACGTTAGAATAATACAGGTCGGTTTCCCAGTCCAGATCAGCCCACCCCAACGGTTTGCTGCCGAAGAGGTACTCTTTGAGGGTAGGTTGTGGATGACTGCCTGACGTATCAGCCTGTGCCGCAGCCACCGGCAGGCAGCAGAACAACAGGAGCGAGACAAGAAAACGTGACAGGCGCCCCATGGCTGTCTTATGCGGCCCTGAAGGCAGCATACAGATGCAGCAGTGAGCGCACCCGGTAGCCGGCTGCAGCAGCCAGTTCGCTCAGTTCCTGATACGGCAGGGCCGGTTGAACCCGGCCGCACGACCGGTCAAAGGCGAGCAGCAGTGTCAGCCACTGCAGCAGGATCTCAAAACGCTCCTTGTTGAACCAGCTGACACCGCTGTCAAGATGTACCAGCATGAAACCGGCAACCACCGGGTGAGAGAACAATGCCTCCAGCGACTGGTCCGGTGGAGCTGCCGTCCAGAGCTGACGGGACACAGCAACGGCACGGCACAGCTCGCCCAGCCAACGCACCGCCTCCAGCGAGGCAGGGGGTGCACCGTTCACAAAGCCCGTCAGGGGGTGGGCCAGGCCGTAGCGTTGCAGGCTGTCCTCCCCAAGCGGCAGGGCCAGCTCGCCAACAAGCAGCATGGCCAGGGCACAACGCCGGTTCTCGCTGTTCAGCGGCAGCATGCTACGGCGTACGCCCGTAGCACGCAATCCCCGCAGGGCAGCAGCAGCTACTGCCGGATCATGGGCTGCCGTCAACATGTGTGACAGCTGCTTCAGATCAAGCAGCGCCGCTGTCGCAGCGGGCAGCTCCTGACGATACGCAGCCAGAGCGGCAGCTGCTTCGGCTTCATCAGTCAGGAACTTCGGCAGGGACTGCAGGCAGGTCTCAAACGCAGCAATTAGCGGGCGGTGCATCAGCTGTATCAGTGCCTCTTCCACTGACCAGACCCCGCTTCCGGCCAGATCAGCGTGAAGCAGCTGCCACGGCGTATCCGGCGTAGCGGCCAGGATACGGAAATCCAGAAACACATGGAACTCGTACTCGCCCAGCTCTACGTAAAGTCCCTGCTGATGGATCTCAGCGGCTGTCCGCAGATACTCAAGGCCGGTAGAGATGTCTCTGAAGGCAACAAAGGATGTCGCATCCTCCGGAACGTCCAGCGCTACCACCAGCGTGCTGCTGCACAGCTCGACCTGATCAGTGTCACCCTTCAGCGCCACCGGCACACTGGCATTGATCCAGCCGGCGGTCTGTGCGTGGCAGTTGTGGTACACGACCAGGCAGCGTTCCTGACCGGCACGATTGCTGTAGGCAAACACATTTTCATCAACCCGCCCGTCATTACAGAAGAAATCATACAGTGCGAACTGTTCTGAGCCTGAAAAGAGCCAGCGCCGTTTCAGCAGCGGAAAGATCCATAGTTCATGACCACGAACCATACCCTGATCAACCAGTTCATCCCAGTAGGCCCTGCGGTACTCCATGCCGTACTTTTCGCGGTACCCCTCAATCTGGCCATGGCCGAACATCGGTAGCCCCGGCATGGTGGCCAGCAGCACGCAGCAGCCAAAGTACTTGCCCTGTGAACCGAATTGCTCTACGGCCGTCTTCTCATCCGGGTTGTTCATAAAGTTGACAAACCGCT
>CAZYMK010000007.1:0-26852 GCA_964648885.1 uncultured Geobacter sp.
TTGGCCGGCTCATACACAATCGGATGATTGGGGTCACACAGGGTATCGCCGGTGACCGTCTCCTTCAGTTTGGCCACTGCCACAATATCACCGGCAAAGGCCTGCTTGACCGGTTTCTGCTTCTTGCCCTCCAGCTCATAAATCTGACCAATCCGCTCATCAACACCCTTGGTGGCGTTGTAGATGGTGGAGTCAGAGTTCAGGGTACCGGAATAAATCCTGAAGACCGTGATTTTACCGGTGTAGGGATCAGAGGTTGTCTTGAACACCAGTGCCGAAAACGGCTCTTTCTCATCAGGAGCGCGCTCGGCCAGTTCGTTGTTCTTGGGATTGGTGCCAACGGCCTTGGTACGATCCAACGGTGACGGCAGGTAGTCGCAGACCGCCTGCAGCAACTGTCTGACCCCTACATTGAGAGTGGCAGAACCGCACAGCACCGGGGTGAAGGTATTACGCATGGTCCCAACCCGCAGACCATCAATAATTTCCTCTTCGGTCAGCTCACCATTTTCCAGATATTTCTCGGTCAGGGCATCATAGGCCTCAGCCACGATCTCAATCATATGTTCCCGCAGTCGCTGGGCCTCATCCAGGTAGTCAGCCGGGATTTCAATCTCCTGACAACCACCGGAACCATCCTTGGCATACTTGCAGGCCTTCATCCTGATCAGGTCAACCACCCCTTCAAAAGAATCCTCGGCGCCAATCGGCATCTGGATTGCGACACCACGGGCCTTAAGGCTCTTTTCCATGTCGTCAATGGCACGCAGGAAGTTGGCCCGTTCCTTATCCATCTTGTTGACAAACGCAATCCGGGGGATTTCAAATTCATTGGCCCACTCCCAGACCTCTTCAGTCTGGACCTTGACACCGGAAATAGCCGAGAGGATCACGACGGCACAGTCAAGAGCACGCATACAGGCACGGGTATCGCCAATAAAGTCGCCGTAGCCGGGGGTATCCACAAAGTGAATCGAATGAGCGTTCCACTCACAATGATCAAAGGCCGAAGAGATCGAAATCTTGCGCTTGGTCTCCTCCGGCTCAAAATCCATGGTGGAGGTTCCGTCATCAACACGCCCCAGACGGTCAATCATGCCGGTGTTAAACAAAATCGCCTCGGCAAGTGATGTCTTGCCGGCGCCACCATGTGCCACAATCCCCAGGTTACGAATCTTCTCGGTTGGATACGTCCCCATGCGCTGCCTCCTTATCCTCTGCGGGTGAGATGTCCTGCGCTAACTGCCATTAACTTAAAGGTTTCGCTCGTATAATATCCGAAGCCCCTCCAGGGTCAGAAACTCGTCTACCTCGTGGATGGTCTGTGACTCAGGGGCTATCAACGCTGCCAGACCGCCGGTGGCGATCACCCGGGGCTGATCACGACTTTCCTGCCTGATCCGCTCAACTATGCCATCCACCAGGCCGACATAGCCGAAAAAAATGCCGGCCTGCATTGAGTTGACGGTATTTTTGGCAATGGCCTGAGGAGGGCGACAGATATCAACTCGCGGCAGCTTGCTGGCCCTTTGAAACAGGGCTTCCAACGATATGGCCAGACCAGGAGCAATCGAACCGCCGCAATACTCTCCTTTAGCATTCACGTAATCAAAGGTCGTGGCCGTGCCGAAATCAACGATAACCAGGGCACAATGGTGTTTCTCAAACCCGGCCACCGCGTTTACTATTCGATCAGCCCCCACCTCTCGGGGGTTATCATACTGAATCGGCATGCCGGTTTTGATGCCGGGGCCAACCACCAGAGCAACAAGGCCGAAGAAGCTCCTGCACACTGACTCCAGCACACCGGTAAGCGGCGGTACCACTGATGATATGATACAGGCCGTGACCTGGCTGAATGAAAGCGAGGCAAGGGAGAACAGGCTCTGCAGCACGACACCGTATTCATCGGCGGTACGAGACTTGTCTGTAGCAATACGCCAGTGACGCACCAGCACGGTGTCTTCGTAAAGCCCCACCACAATATTGCTGTTACCGACATCTATAACCAGAAGCACACCGCCACCTCTTAAATCAGGATGACATCTCCACTCAAGACCCTCTCAAGGGCACCGTCCGGCAGGCGTACCAGCAAGGCGCCATCACGATCAAGCCCGTGGAACAGCCCCTGCAACAAACCGGTACCGGTGTCAACACGGACGGTTCGCCCTGCTGCATTACAGAGGCGACTCCATTCTTCCCGCACCGGGTCAAAACCCTCACGCAAGAATCGGGCATACTCATAATCCAGCTCCTGCAGCAAGACCGCCGCAAAATGGAGACGGGAAACCGGCCTCCCGGACTCCAGCTGAAGCGATGTGGCCGGTGAGCGCAGATCAGCAGGGAACTGGTGGGCCTGCATATTCAGGTTCACCCCGATCCCCAGAACGACAAAACTGATTCGATCCGTCTCGGCACTCATCTCATTCAGCAGACCAGCAACCTTGCGACCGTTCAAAAGCAGGTCATTTGGCCATTTGATGGCCGGTTGCAAGCCGGTAACAGCGGTGATGGCCCGGGCAGTTGCCACAGCCGAGAGAAAGGTCAGCTGGGGTGCCTCACTGGGAGCCAGATTGGGCTTCAAAACAACCGAGCAGTACAGGTTAACACCGGCTGGCGACTCCCAGCGCCTCCCGAGACGACCTTTGCCGCCACTCTGCCGATCTGCCAGCACCACCGTCCCCTCAACAGCACCTTCTTCGGCAGCCCTGAAGGCATCGGCATTGGTTGAGACTGTTTCACTCAGACAGCTGATGGCTCTGCCCACTACGGCGGTACCTGTCAGCGCCTGACGTAACGCCTCCTGATGCAGCAGGTCAGGTTCACCAGCCAGCCGATATCCCTGAGACGGGATCGCCTCAATTCGATACCCTGCCAAACGCAACGAGGTTATCTGCTTCCAGACTGCGGTACGCGACACCCCAAGCACACGGCGCGCCTGTTCACCTGACAGCACGGCCCCCTTTTCGGTAGCACGCAGCAAACGCAACAGCTCACTCGTGTTACTGCGGCGCGCCATGGAAAGGTTAATCCAGCAGCATGGAGATATCCATGGAACGCGGTGAATGGGTCAGGGCACCGACCGAGATAATGTCAACGCCCGTCTCGGCAATGGCCCTGACCGTCGCAAGATTGACACCACCTGATGCTTCGACCGGTATCGCTCCCCCGATCAGTTGCACGCACTGCCGCATGGTGTCGCAGTCCATATTATCCAGCATGATAATGTCGGCACCGGCGGCCAGGGCTTCCTGCACCTGTTCAACAGTTTCAGTCTCAATCTCGATCTTGAGAGTGTGGGGAATATACGCCCGGGCACGACGAATCGCCTCGCTGATTCCGCCGGCAGCAGCAATATGGTTTTCCTTGATCAGGATGCCGTCGTACAGGCCGGTACGATGGTTGATCCCGCCTCCCACCCGCACGGCGTACTTTTCCAGCACCCGCAGGCCCGGTGTGGTTTTACGGGTATCAACAATCCGGGCTTTGGTTCCTGCCACTGCCTGCACATAGCTTTGAGTAAGGGTGGCAATACCGCACATCCGCTGCAACAGATTCAGGGCCACCCGCTCACCCTGCAGCAGCAGGGCTGCATCTCCCTTGACCTCTGCCAGCACGCACCCTGCAAGGACAGCCTGACCGTCAACTACTTCAGGTATGAATACCGTCTTTGCATCAAGCAGGGCAAAGACCCGCTCCGCAACTGCAATACCGGCCACCGTCAGCGGCTCTTTGGCAACCAGACGGGCAGAGGCAGGCCTTGGCTCAGGAACAACAGCCAGGGTAGTCAGATCACCGGTGTGAATATCCTCACGCAATGCCGTATAAATAAGATCATCAAGGCTCAACATAAAACACCATTCCGTTACAGATAAAGAGTATGTCTCTATAGCACACCTGCCGACCCCCCGCAACCGCATTGAAAAAGGTTTCAGGGCTGATCTGAAGGTGTATGACAATTGTATACAATTATCAATTGACAATCTGTTGCGCGGCTTTTAAAGTACTGGACTTAAAACTCAACCAGCCTTAAGGGAGGACTCTGATGAAGAGGCGGATTATCAGCTATCTGGCAACCATTATCATCACGCTGTTGCCACTTGCAGTACAGGCCAAGGAGATCAAGTACGGCTTCAAGAATGCTCCCTCCGTTATCTTCAGCCATGACGCGCACCTGCTGAAGAACAGAGACTGCAAGACCTGCCACAATGCCATTTACAACCTTGCACAGAAACGCAGCTACTCCATGGCAGAAATGGAGAAGGGCAAGTCCTGCGGTGCCTGCCATAACGGCAAAAAGGCGTTCAGTGTCGCAACGGAGAAGGATTGCAGCAAGTGCCACCGTGGTATCCCCAGTGCCGTCACCTACCGCATCAAGGAAGGCAACGCCGTTTTCAGCCATGACTCCCATGTAAACGGCAAGGGGTACGGCTGCAAGAGCTGTCACAACGCCGGTCCCATCCGTCGCGGCGTCAGCATGACCGAGATGGAGAAAGGCAAATCCTGCGGCAGTTGTCATAACGGCAAGGCAGCCTTTACCGTTTCAGCAAACTGTGGCTCTTGCCATCGCGGCCTGACCACCAAGACCCTCAAGTATAAATCCAAGCCGGTTACTGATGCGGTCTTCAGCCATGACTTCCACACCCAGGCCTACAAGTGCAGCGACTGTCACTCAAAGCTTTACGATTATCGCCAGGGCTCACGCAAGGTCACCATGGCCCAGATGGAAAAGGGCAAATCCTGCGGCGTCTGCCACAACGGCAAGACCGCCTTTGCTGCCAGCGGTGACTGCAACAAGTGCCATGCAGGTTACAAGCCGGTAAACCTGACCTTTAAGAACGCCAGAGGCACCGTTGTTGGCTACTTCAGCCATGACTTTCACACGGCAGCCTACAGCTGCAATGATTGCCACACCAAGCTGTATCCCTACGGCAACGCTAAGCGCGGCACCACCATGAAAGAGATGGAGCAAGGCAAGTCTTGTGGCGCCTGCCACGACGGAAAATCCGCTTTCGGCGTCACCTCAAGCTGCGCCAAGTGCCATAAAAAACAGTAGCTCAACCTGATACGTACAAAAAAGGCGTCCTGCTCAGGGACGCCTTTTTTGTTTCAAATAACACAACAGTCACAGCAGAACGTCATCGCAACCTACGACTCCTCAAGCGTCCGGCTACGCCGATCCACCACGTAGCTGCTCCCCTGGTTGCCTTTGGCAAGTTTTTTCAGCTCTGCCGCAACCTCAGCCACCCGGGCCGCATGGCTGATTGCAGGTGAATCCATCGGAACAATACCGATGGATATGGCCAGAATCGGCATCTGCTCTATCTCTCCCTTGCGGTTGTGCGCCACATAGTAACCCTGTTTTTTGGTTTCTTCGTCAAACAGGGTCTGCACGATCTGATCAAAATGGCTGATAATGGTTGCACAGACCTGTTCTGCCCGTTCGCGTGGCACAATAAAAACAAAATCGTCTCCCCCCACATGCCCGCTGAACCCTCCGCCGGACTCCCGCACCGCATTGGACATAATCCGGGCCAGCATCCTGATCACCTCATCACCGTGAGAAAAGCCGTAGACATCATTATAGGGTTTGAAATGATTGATATCCACATAGCAAACCGCAAGGGGCAGGCCAAGTGCTTCTTCGATGGCACGATGGATGGAAGTATTGCCGGGCAGACGAGTCAGGGGGTTGTTGTCGAAGATCCGTTTGATGCGTGACTGAGCCAGCGTAATCCGGCTGACCAGTTCCGCAAAATTAACCGGGGTGGTGACAAAATCATCCAGGGGAAAGTCATCCCATGAATCTTGCTCTGTGGTACCCGGGAAAATGCCGATGATCGGGATCGGACTAAAAAAACTGTCACCACGCAACATGAATAATGTGTCATGGCAGCCGACGCAGGGAGATGAAAAATCAATGACAATCAGATCAGGCGGATCTGAGTAAAAAGCACCAAGCGCAGCGGCAGTCTTTTCGATCACCATCACCTGATAGCCCTTACTCTGCAGACGCAGTTGCAGTAACGAGGCGAGATGCGGCTGGGTGCAAATCAGCGCTATCCTAGAAAGCTGCATCAGCCACCTGCAATTCGAGACTGAAGTTCTTTACCTCCACCAGTTTATCTTCAAGCTCAACCACAATCTCAGCCAGCAGCTGTTCGTTCAGCTTCAGGGTATCCCATGCCAGCGGCTGGATTGACGGCACAAAGGGGTCACCACTGTCGCCAAAGCCACTGGCCTTGATCAACACATCAGCCAAGTGGACCACTGAACTCTTGACGCGATGGTCTTCAGAGGATTTGACATCGTGATGGCAGGCGATCGGCTCAGACAGCTTATCCGGCAGAAACCAGCTCTTTGAAAGCCACCCACCCACCTCGGCATGATCCGTGTCAAGCACCACACGCTCTGCTTCACTGGTATAGAGCTGATCGAGCTTAATGCGGCGGCGGATCTCGGGCATCTGCTCAGCGCATTTCAAACCGATAATCACCTTACCGATATCGTGCAATAACCCGGCTGTGGTGATCTCTTCCACCTCGGGCAACACCAGTTTGCGAGCGATAATACCGGCCGCCGTGGCGGCACCAAGTGAGTGCTCCCACAGGCCGACGCTGTTTTTTTCCATGATTTCGAAGATGGATGACGAGAGAGCCAGGGACTTGACCACGTTGACCCCCAGCAGGATCATGGCGTTTGATATGGTTGAGACCCGGTAAAAGCCGTAGGATGGGGAGTTGGCAAGCCTCAGGATACGAGCAGAAAGGACCTGATCAGCAGCAACGATCCGGGCCATCTCCTGTACCGAAGATTTGTCATCATTGGACAGCGCATTCAGCTTGTTAATGACCCCCGGCAAAGTCGGCAGGGTCTTGGTATCCATAATGATCTTTTTAAGCTCACTCCTCCGTTCGTCCACCGTCATCCCCCATTGCCGTCTTGATCTGTCCTCGGTAAACTTCGAGCAGCATCACATTATGGCGATTATCCATTGTCTTTGAAAAGCGTTTCTCCAGGTCAGCCAGCTGTTCTTCAAGCCCGCGGTCGCCTTCCTGATGAACCGGATGTCCTTCTACATAGAGCGACTGCACACCCATCTGTTGCAGGCGGCTGATAAGAGAATCGGACAAAACCGTTCCCTTACCGCAGATCGGCATACCTGACGGACTATCATTTTTGTAAATATCCCTGGCCAGCACCATCTCTGCTGCTGCCAGATTCAGCGGTATCTTCTGCATAACTGATCACCCTGCGCCTGCCTTTGTGATTACCGGAAGCTGCGATACTAGAAAAAGCGCTGCCGAAAGTCAAACGCCATCTCAGGCACCCCGTCCCTGGGGTCGGCCACGCCCCATAAGTACCACACCGGTTCTGGTATTCATAATGATCTTTCGTCCCGTATTACCGCCCAGGTCAGAACCAACCACCGGTATGCGCCACTCTTCCAGCTGGTTTAAGGCAAGCTCGATATTGCGGGCACCGATCGGACAGGCGGCGCTGCTGACTGTCAGCAGGTTGGCCCCGCCAAACACCTTGGCCACCAGTCGCTCTCGCCGTGCGCCGAGGGCCAACACCTGCTCAAACAAACGCTCCATCGCAATGTTACCGTACTTGGGGGTAGCCAAACCCTCGCCGTTCCAGAGCGGCAGCATAAAATGGTTCATCCCTCCACCACCTCGGCTCTGGTCCCAGAGACAGACCGAAATGCATGACCCCAGCACCGTAGTGATCTCACATTCCCCTGCACAAACATGCAGCGTACCCGGCAACAGAAACTGCTTGGCAATAACTTTTCCGTTCGATTCAGTCACGTTATTTCTCTTCCATCTGATCAAACAGGAACAGATTGCCCCCCTCGGCAAAGGTCATGTTATCTGCATCGAACGGAGCCGGAGGTATGGTAACGATAAAAAGCGATCCCATACCGGGGGTGCTGTTAACCAGCACCTGGCCCTGTAGCAGATCGAGCAGTGACTGAACAACCGATAAACCCAACCCATGCCCGTGATAGGCACGGGTCGAACCGGTATCAAGCTGCACAAAACGGTCAAAGATGCGCTTCATGTCCGCCTCGGCAATCCCGATCCCTTGATCCTTCACCTGCAGATGCAACGCCTCATCATCACAGGAGTACTGCACCACCACCTCGCTGCCGGCCGGACTGAACTCAATGGCGTTTGCCACCAGATTTGCCATAATAACCTGCAGCATCTGGGCGTCAGTCGGAAAAAACAGCTGCAGATCAGCTTCAGCACCTGAAGGGGCTGCCCGCAAGGTGATGTTCTTGCCGCTCGCCTGAGGACTAAAGTTGTCAAGCACCCCCTGCACCACAGAACCGACCTCCACCTGCTCAATGGTTGGCTCAGACTCGCCCGCTTCCAGTTCTGCGGCAACAAAGATATTGCGCAACTGAAAATCAAGGTTGAACGCCTCGGAAAAGAGCATCGTCACCAGTTCGCTGACTTCCGGCTTTTTTACAATCACGGCCAGTTGTTCAGCCAGCCCGATGATAGCGTTTAAAGGGTTATTGATTTCATTGCGGATATTAGAGAGAAAGTTACTTTTGAGGGCTTCAGACTCCTCAAGCTTACGATTCATCTCCACCAGCTTGCGGTTTACCACTGACAGATCGTTCAACGACTTACGACTCTGCTCCAGACGGAAACGGAGTTCCTCAACCAGTTGTTCATCAGTTAGCTGCTGCATACAGACTTCCCCCTGCGCTCGATGATTGATCCGGAGACGCCTAGAACTATACCATGCATTGGCAAACCGGCAAGCAAAGCAGCACTCATTTTTTAAGATAGTGGCGAATCAGCCGCTGCTCAAAGGTAAAACGGACCACCAACGGCACCAACACCGCCAGAAATATCAGGCCGCATCCAGCCCACTCCCGTGAGCTCAGCCGTTCGCCAAGTACCGTAAAACCGGCCAGCAGGCTCCAGACCGGATCAAGGGTGTAAATCAGGCCCGCCTGGGTGGGGGTAACAAAGCGCTGGTAGCGATTCTGCAGTGTAAAGCAGATTACTGTCGGGAAGATGGCGCAGTACACGATTGAGGCACCGGCCGTAAAGGAGGGAACAACAAAATCAGGTTGAAACACAAACGCTACAGCAGCGGCCATCAGACTGACCACGCAGAACTGCACCAAAGAAACCAGCCAGACATCCTCATCCTTCAGCACCCTGGAAACCGAGATGATTTGAATGGCTATAAAAAAGGCGCACAGGGTGGAAACCAGATCACCACGATTAAACCCGGCTCCGCCTCCGCTTGCCAGAAGGGCAATCCCGCTTGAGGCCAGGACAATACCGACCAGATTCAGTTTGCCGATCCGGTCTTTCCAGATCGCACGGGCAATCAGCGGTATAAACAGGACAAACAGATTATTGATGACGCCGGCCCGCGAGATGCTGGTGCCCTGAATCCCGACCACAAAGGTAAGATTGGTAACACCGAGGGCCAGACCAACAATCATGCCGCGTCTGAGCGTCGCACGATCAAGCCGATGCAGCCGTGGCAGACAGAGTAGCGCCATGATCAATGATGCCAGGACAAAACGCAGCAGCACAAAATAAGAGGGTGCCACTTCGGCAACCCCGATCTTGGTAAAGAGAAAACTCCCGCCCCAGAAAAAAGTGGTCAGCACAAGATAGAAAAGCACCTTGCCGTGGGAGGGGGACACGGCATCCGGTTGAGCGGTCATGTATGTTTAGCCGATCCTATACCGTTTCCGTACTGGCTGCAGCACCTCCCAGCGGCAATCCATGCCGGCCGGAAAGATCACCAGATCACCGGTCTGCAGCTCCACGGGCACGCCGTCATCTGGCGTCACCAACACCGACCCCTCCAACAGGTAGCAGACCTCGCGCTGCGGGTAACTCCAGTCAAATGAGGAAACCTCACTACTCCAGAGCTCCCAGCCGTCAACTCCCAGCTGCTGGAGCCGTTCCGGTGAAATACCCTGTTCAATCATAATCGGCAGCATTCGGCACCTCCAGGGGGCTGTCTGAACTGCAACAGTGCAAACCCGGAAGCCGCGTCCAGCTCGCGAACAGCGTCCAGGTTGAGCAGCTCGGTGATCACAACCTCCAGCACCAGAAACACCTCACTTCCCTCACGCAGGCAACCGGCCTTTACCGTATCACCCCGCCCGTAGGCACCGTGAAAATGGACCCTGGGCTGATCGTCCAGCCAAAAAATAGTGCCGAATCCCACAGCTTCGTGATTCTCGCTCAGCTGACGCCATACCGGGCGAGGCGGCATCTCATCACCTTCCGGCCCGACCACGTAGCGCCCACCCTTCATGCCGCCAACCACAGAAAACGAGGCAGCCCTGATCTGCTCCTTACGGGCAATATCAGACAGACCGGCCAACAGATCCTCCCCGTCGCCGAAACGTGCCACAATCACCCTCCCCACTGATCCAACCCGATACTCCATGACTTATTCCCCCTCCTCCGCGTCAACCGGAATATGTAGCGCCAGCCAGACCGTTACGCGATCCGGCGGCGTCCACTGTACACGATGGCGACAACGGGGAGGCAGGTTGAGCCAGTCACCTGGCCCCAGGTGCCGGGGCTCACACTCACCTTCAAGTTGCACAAGCGCTTCACCCTGCAGCAGCAGCACCCATTCTTGCCAGTCCTGGTCATACCATTGCCCTGCCGGTGTTGCCTGCCCCTGTGACACAATTCGTTCAATCCGCACACCGTGTAACGACACAAGCAGTTCAAACTGTTCGCTGCCGGCGGCATCAGGCAGGTCAGCCAGGATGTTCCCGTTGATCATCTTACAGTCACCGTACTTTGGTGAGCTGCCACTTTCTGCATTGAATTCTTTCATAAAGTCGATACAATACCTGCCAGATTGCTACTCGTCAACAGATGTCCAAAGGAGCTGCGTATATGGCCTCCCAACACCAGACGGTCACTCAACTGCAAGCTGTTGAAGCAGATCACTACCAGCAGCTCATCACTGATAAAAAGTTCACGGGTAATCCCCTGCTGCCTGAACTGCATCAACTTCATGAGCAATACCGCGCTCTGGCACAAAAGACCGAGCGGCTGCTAAAGGAAAAGACGCAGCTGGAAACCCAGTTGTCCAACATGAACCGCTCCTTGAGCCTTGCCACCAGGATCGATCCGATGACCGGACTTGGTAACCGGCGGGCCATGATGGAGATGCTGGAGCAGGAGTTCAGCAGGGCTAACAGACACCAGCGGGCAATATCAATCATCATCGCCGATATTGACGCCTTCAAACGGGTCAATGACGCTCACGGTTTCAATACCGGCGATGACGTGTTGGTTGAGGTTGCACGTGTGCTGCGGAGTTGTGTGCGTAATGAGGATTTCTGCGGACGCTGGGGCGGCGAAGAGTTCATGTTTCTGCTGCCGGAAACCGACCTGGAAGGGGCACTGGCAGTAGCCAACAAGATCCGGGAATCCGTAGCCATGACTGAATTTGTCATCAACAAACCTGGGGTCAGGCTCACCATCAGTCTGGGCGTCTGCAGTCACCAGAATGAGCAGAATATCTTTGATGCCGTTACCCATGCTGACCAGGCACTGCATAAGGCCAAGATGGGTGGCGGCAACCGCGCCGTTGCAGCTGCCTGATAAGTCACTACTGCTTATACAGCTGCCTTCTCACAAAAGGAAAGCCCCACACCATCAGTCAAGTGGTTGCGGGGCTTTCAGTTTTCAGGAGCAGCCTGCAGACGCTATTTCAACACAAAAGCTACCCTGGCATCGGCCATGAACCCGGTTCCCTGGTTGGCGTTGAATATCTGCAGGGCAACATCGTTACTGACCTGCAGGTCTGAAGGGCTGACCGTTCCGGAGGCATGCACCACCAGCGGGTTGTTGACGCCACGCTTCCGCAGGGCAGCCCGGGCCTTGTCAACACTGTTAGTGTATTCACCGCAGCCTTGCTCAACCAGCACCTTCTGGCTGATCTTGGCAGGGTCATACAACACCTCTCCCTTGGGATTAAAGATCCGGTTGATCAGGGCAGGCCGGAACGGCTGGGCAGTGGCATCGATGATCAGCCCATCAAACGGCTGGGCAGTCGGGGGCGGAGCGGGCAACTCCACCGGCGGCGTATAGGCCGGCTTCTCAACTTCCTGTTTAATTTTTGGCTCTGTCAGTATTTTTTCATACATCATAGCGCCGAAGCTCCGGGGACCGTTCACACCAACCTTCAGGATGACCAGAGCGGTCTCCTCCTGCGCGTTCCAGTCTTTCACTACCGGTTGAAAGCCTTTGATAAAGGCGTTCACAGAAGATTTGATCAGGTCTGACTCCACTTCAGCATCCCGTACCGTTGTTTCCCCGGCAATGGACACCCCTTTCAGCAGTTCCGCAAGGGAGCGCTGTGCAGCAACCTCTGCTGCCCGGATAGCGGTCAGACGCCGTTGGGCACCGGTAGTGCCTTTTTTGGGCAGTCCCTCGCCCACCACCAGGATGGCATCCTGCTTGTATGCCTCCTCCACCGTAACCGTAACCGTGACCTTTTCACGCCGGATGTATTCCCTGGCCGCCTTGTAGCTTTTCAGATCCACCACGTCGGCGTGTGCCATCCCTGCGAGCCCCATCAGGGCCACCGCTGCCATCAGTATGCGCTTTTTCATCTGCATCCTCCTCTGTCACGTTCGAATTGTTGCCTCACTATTAGATATACGTAGATTGCCACGATACGGTTATGTTGTTCTGTATGATAGCACCATTTATTCCAAAGTAAACTCTTCAGCAAAAAAATGCCTAACCTGCCACCTGTGCTGCATACCGTGCTGCCCCCATCAATCCGGCGTCATCACCCAGCATCGCCTGACGAATGACAACGCCCTGCGCTATCTGCGAAAAGGCTCGTTGTTCTATTGAACGGCGCAGCGAAGGCTCAAAAAAACGGAAACTTTCTGCAACACCGCCACCAATGACAACCCCCTGCAGATTAAGGGTGTTCAGCAGGCCGGCAAGGGCCGTGCCCAACCAGTAGCCCAGCGCTTCAAAGGCTGCACAGGCCTGCGGTTCACCTTGGGCAGCCAGCACGGCCAGTGTTTCAGGCGTCAAGCCCCCTCCATGGCGCGAGAGGGCTGCAGCTGAGACATACTGTTCAAGGCAACCGTGGTTACCGCATGGACACGGGAGACCATCCGGCACCACGGTGACATGCCCGAATTCGGCAGCAAACCCGCCGGAACCGCACCAGAGCCTGCCGTCAAGCAGCAGACCGCTCCCCAACCCGGTGCCGATGGTAATTGCCACCAGAGAATCAAGCCCTCGGCCGGCACCGGCCAGCGACTCCCCCAACGCGTTCAGATTGGCATCATTGGCTGCAACCACCGGCAGAGACAGGCGCTCCATCATCAAACCAGCCAGATTCAGCCCTTCCAGGGGTTGCAGATTTACGGATGAATGAATCAGACCGTCACGCCCGATCAGGCCGGGCACTCCAAGCCCGACGGCCCGTACCTGCACCCCCGCTGTTGCGGCATCGTCCATAACCTGCACAAGCTCTGAGGTCAGTCGATCCAAAAACGAAGCGGCCCCGGCGTTGATGTCGGTTTTTTGCCTGAATCGTGAGGCAATACTGCCATCGTTCAGCACCAGCGCCCCGCGCAGATTGGTGCCGCCGATATCGATACCGATATATCCATCAGAGTAGTCCATGCACTCATCTCCGGTTTGAGAGTCTGAAGATGGCCTCCATACTACGTCAGAGCGGTTCAGGATTCAACTGCAGCCGTGTGTGCAGGAGAAATTGATTTCTCACTGCCGATAGCTCTTGACAGCCATACACAAGGAGACTATATCTTCTTTAGCCAAAATAAAGCTAACCTAGCGTTATCAAGGCCAAATCAACTATTTTTTTAGCGCTACTAAATTCAGGAGGCGTAAACGACAATGGCAAAGATCAAGGATGCACTTGAGTACCACTCCATGGGACGTAAGGGGAAGATCGAGGTTATCTCCACCAAACCATGCCAGACCGCTGCAGATCTCTCGCTGGCCTATTCGCCGGGTGTGGCCGAGCCGTGCCTTGCAATCGAGAAGAACCCTGAAGATGCCTACAAGTACACCGCCAAGGGAAACCTGGTGGCAGTCATATCAAACGGCACCGCAGTGCTGGGACTGGGCAACCTGGGGGCGCTGGCCGGTAAACCGGTCATGGAAGGAAAGGGAATCCTCTTCAAGCGTTTTGCCGATATTGATGTCTTTGATATAGAGCTTGACACTGAAGATCCGGATGAAATCATCAAGGCCTGTCAACTGTTGGAGCCGACCTTCGGCGGCATCAACCTGGAGGACATCAAGGCCCCGGAATGTTTCTACATTGAAGAAGAGCTCAAGAAGACCATGAAAATCCCGGTCTTCCACGATGATCAGCACGGTACTGCCATTATCTCATCTGCCGCCCTGCTGAATGCCCTGGAACTGGTCGACAAAAAGATGGAGGATATCAGGATTGTGGTCAACGGCGCCGGCGCCTCAGCCAACTCATGTGCCAAGCTGGCCATTGCACTGGGCGTCAAGCGTGAAAACCTGATCATGTGCGACACCAAGGGGGTCATCTACAAGGGGCGCACGGTCGGCATGAACCCTTACAAAGAGCTGTTTGCCGCCGAGACGGAGTTGCGCACCCTGGAGGAGGCAGCCCGTGGTGCCGATGTCCTTTTCGGCCTCTCGGTCAAGGGTGCCTTTACCGTCGACATGGTCCGCAGCATGGCCCCCAATCCGATTATCTTTGCCATGGCCAACCCTGATCCCGAAATCACCCCTGACGAGGCCCGTACTGCACGGGGTGACGTCATCATCGCAACCGGCCGCTCTGACTATCCCAACCAGGTCAACAACGTACTGGGCTTCCCGTTTATCTTCCGTGGTGCACTGGATGTTCGTGCCAACAGCATCAATGAAGAGATGAAGCTGGCAGCGGTCAAGGCCCTGGCCAAACTGACCCGTGAAGAAGTGCCCGATTCGGTCAGCAAGGCCTACGGCAACGTTAAATTTTCCTTTGGCCGTGATTACATCATTCCCAAGCCGTTTGATCCCCGCGTGCTGCTGCATGTAGCCCCCGCCGTTGCACAGGCCGCTATGGATTCAGGTGTCGCCCGTCAGCCGATTGAGGATATGGGAAAATACATCGAGCACCTTGAGTCGACGCAGGGCACATCCAAAGAGATCATGCGCTACATCATCAACAAGGCCAAGACTGATCCCAAACGGATCGCCTTTCCGGAAGGGGACAACGAGAAGATACTTCGGGCGGCCCAGATACTGATTGACGAGGGAATCGCCCAGCCGATCCTGATCGGCAACAGCATCAAGATTCGTAACAAGATTGACGAAATGGGGCTCAACCTGGACGACATCCAGATAGTGGACACCGAACAATCTAAATTTTCGGAGCCCTACGCCCAGGAACTGTACCGCCTGCGGCAACGCAAGGGAATCACTGAAACTGAGGCCGGGCGCATTATCCGGCGTAAATCCCGCAACCATTTTGGCGCCATGATGGTACGGATGGGGGATGCCGACGCCATGTTGTCTGGCATCGATGCCCACTACCCTGACACCATCCGGCCTGCCCTGGAAGTGATCGGCAAGCAGCCCAACCTGGCATCGGTCCACGGGATGTATATGATGGTATTCAAAAAGGGTGTCTACTTCATGGCCGATACCACGGTCGATATCGATCCCACTGCCGAGGAGCTGGCTGAAACCGCCATCCTGGCCGCCAAAAACGTCCGGGTATTCGATATTGATCCACGCGTTGCTATGCTCTCCTTCTCCAACTTCGGTTCGGTGCGCCACCCCCTGTCCGACAAGGTGCGCCGTGCCGTCGAGATTGTCAAAGAACGTGCACCTGATCTGATTATTGATGGCGAGATGCAGGCCGACACCGCAGTGATGCAGGATCTGCTGGATCACTTCTCCTTCTCAAAACTGAAGAATACCGCCAATGTACTGATCTTCCCCGATCTCAATTCCGGCAACATCGCCTACAAGCTGCTGGCACGCCTGGGTGGTGCCGAGGCGATCGGCCCGATCCTGATGGGTATGCAGAAACCGGTGCATATCCTGCAGCGTGGTGATGATGTCAGCGATATCGTCAACATGGCTGCCATCGCTGTGGTAGACGCCCAGAGACGCAGTACCCCTTAACGGTCGTACCTCACGCTGCCGGGTGATGCTTTGCATCACCCGGCCCTTTTCTTCTCTTTGTCATCCCCGCCAACAATCTTTTGACAATCATGCCTGCCTGGCGTAACGTATAAACTTTAACAAGGCCACATAATTACATTGTTATATCAGGAGGTTTACCAGATGTTGCGCCTGCCTAAGGGTGTTCCCCTGTTTGAAAAGCTTGATGCCACCAACCTGCAGCTTGATGCCGTTGTCCTCAAGCTGAAACACGGTTGTTTTACCGGCTATGCTGCAATTGTTTTTGCACAGGCCAACAGCATCCTGGTGTTTGAATCAGGCAAGCTGATCAGCGCCGTGTTTGAAAACAACGCAGGCGTTCGTTGCAGCAGTTTCGAGGCAATGAATGCCCTGGCGGAACAGATGGCTGCTCGTGACACAAGCATATTGAACGTCTACCGTCTTTCCGGAGATCTGACGCTCTGTATCCACGCACTGCTGCAGGGAGAAGTTCGTTACCGTGGTCAGGCCCTGGGCCTGATTGACATCAAAACCCTGCTGGAGCGGATCAAGGGTGAGCAGATGAACTGCTGTCTGCGTATCTACACTGATGACCAATCTTCCATGATTTTTTATAAGGAAGGAGAACCGCTCGGCTTTTTCCACGACGGGTCTGAAGAGATCGAGGCATCGCCGGGGAATTCCCAGCAGTTGACCCAAAATCCCAACGCCAAGCTCGACCTGTACAGCACCACCGGCATTGATGAATTGATGGCACAAGACCTGCTTGAGATGTTTCATATCGACAGCATCTGGAAATCCGCTGTCTGCAAAAAGCAGGCAAAGACAGCGGGCAGCTGACCAGTTCCCCAGCATCCACACCAAAGGCCCTGCTGCATACAATGCAACAGGGCCTTTGGTAATGGAATCCAGGCAGCAATCCAAACTATTTCAGATCAAACCCCAATAACTCGTCATCGCTGAAGTCAAGCCCACCGGCAAATCGTGTCTCGGTCGCGTCATGAAGACGCAGTGCCACATCTCGATACTGGGGATTGATCTGCTCGATATCCTTGAAGAGCCGCCAGGCCTCTTCTTTCTTGCCCAACGCAACACAGGTAAGCGCCAGCTCATACTGCAGGCCACAGCGATCATCAACCGACAGGTCAGGAGAGCCCAGCAAAGCGCGCAAGGCACTCTCAGCAAGCGTGACCTCTCCCTTTTCACGCAGGCAGGCACCTTGCAGGATCAGACAGACATTCCGACGGGTCGGATCTTCGGCAGCCTGACGTAAGATATTGATTGCTTCATCGAACAACCCCATCTCATAAAACGCCAGACCAAGATCGTAGTGAGACTGAGCATCACTGTCATCCATACCGGAGGCGAAACGGACCTTACCGGCAGTAGTCTGAACGGTATCAAGGATATCATTGACCGTATCAAACCAGTTCTGGGACGAATCCGGTACAGCAGCCACAGGCTGGTCATCCAGTTCAATCTCGATTTCATAAAAATCATCGGGCGGGACAGTGTCTGCAGCGCTGAAGTCCTGCAGGTCAAGCTCCCTTGGCACGGCAGCAACAAAACCCGTTTCCTCTTCCGGAGCCGTAGCGGGCATGGAAACCGGCGATTCCGGTTCAAACACGTCGTCTTCCATGGGCAGGTCGAAAACAGGCTCCGGTTCCTCTGCCTGCTCAGGCTGCAGGGCCGTTTGCTGCTGCCCGCCGGCAGATCCCTGCCCCAGGCCGGCTAATGAGGCTATCTTGGCAGTGTAGGAAGCAGCTTCTTCCTGATGACCGCTTGCAGTGCAGGATCGAGCACACCCTTTCAGAATCCGTATCGTAATCGGCGCCAGCTCGTTCAGCTGCAGATAAAAATTTCGCAGCTGGTCGGCAGCTCCGGCCTGCATAAACAGGTGCTCACACTCATCAAGCAGGTTCAACGCCGACTGAACATCACGCTCCTGCAGCAGGGCTGCAATCAGAGCCTGGCGGGGGAACAGTTCATCAGGAAACAGCTTGATGTAATGCTGACAAACCGTCTTGAGGCGTCCCAGATTGCCGATCTCCTGATAGGCCAGCACCAGCATCCGCCATGCCGACCTGCGCTGCGGGTCAGCCTTGATAAGTCCTTGCACTATCGTGGCTACCTGTTCGGCTGCCCCTTCATGGATCTTCTGCTCCAGTACAGAACAGGAAAAATCAGGTTTGTCCGGAAACAGCTCCGTTATCCGCTCAACAAGCCGTCCAAAGGCTCCATCATCGTGGCGATCAACAAGCAGCAGTCCAAGGGATCTGAATGCCTCCAGAGACTCGTCCAACTTCCCCAGCTGATGCAATACTTCTGCATATTTAAGTTTAATATTGGGATTGCGCCCGTCAACCCGCTGCATCGCCTCAAGGGCCTTCAGCGCCTCCCCGTGGTTTTGCAGCTTGAGAAAATAGTCAAAGGCCCGCTTGTACTCGGCAAGCGCGTTGGCAGGCAATCCATGCTGCTCATTCAGTGAGGCCAGGGTAAGAGCGATGGAGATGTCATCGGGAAACAGCTTCTCAACCTGCTTGTAGATGGCAATTGCCTTCAGGTAAAAGCCGCTGGAGGAAAGATTGCGGCCGATGGTTTCAAACTCTTTGCGGGCTTCATCATTGCGGCGGCACTTCACCAACTGTTCGGCAAGACGCTGACGCAGGCGCAGATCACCGTTATCCAGTGACAACGCCTCCTGCAGAAAGGGCACAGCCTTGTCAAACTGCCCTTTTTGCTGCAACTTCTGGGCTTCAGCCAATAATTTATCTTTTTTGTTCACTCAATACTCCCGACAGCTGCTGTTACTCATTTCAGCCTGTACAAAGCAATTATGTAAACGTAATGGAACACACAAAAGCTGTCAAGGCGATAATCACTATATTCTTTTACAATTTCAACGCTTTTTAGCTGGAATATCATCCATCTTTTGACAGACAGCCGTAAATGCAGTACCTATAGCCACGATACTGATCCAACATTCTTAGCTTACTTAATGATCGAGACCCGTTATGCTCCAGTTGCCCCGTTCAAACCCCTTGTACGAACAGCTTGCCGTTAGCCGTGTCAGCCTGCCTGACGCCCTCAAAAAACTGGGTAGCGGTGGTTTTAGCGGCTATCTGGGTTACAACTCGTCCAGTGCAGAGGCGTACCTGGTCTTTATCAAAGGAGCACTGATCAGCATGCTGCTGCTGGAGAACCAACGGCGTTCATGCGGTTTTGAAGCGCTCAGCGGCCTGTTCTGCCAGGCAGCCGGGGGAACCGGACTGATCAATCTCTATCGCATGACAGCCGACATTGCCATCTGCACCCACGCACTGCTGCATGGCATAATCGCAGTCCAACCGCAAAAAGCAGCTGCAACAGACCTCAAGGCGTTGATACATCGCCTGCAAGCCGAGCAGATCACCGGAACCATGCTCTTTACCACCCCTGACCGCAGTGCCATGGCATTTTACCAGCAGGGTGTATCACTCGGCTTCTACCATGATACCGCCCATGAGATTACAACAACACCTCTTGAGGTCCAGCGTATCGCCGCACTGCCCGACGCAACGGTTGAGCTGCGCACTCTTGCCGCCCCTGATGCCCTGCTGCACCATAATTTTCTTGAAACCCTCAACATAGATAAACTCTGGCAGGCCGCTCAAAGCCGGGGAGCTTCTGTCAAGCCACCAGCACCAACGCCACCGGTTCCATCAGCAGCGGCACCCCTTTCACCGGAACCAGTCACTCTGCAACCGGTAGCCCCCTCGTTCACACCGCACCAACTGGCGGAAGTGACTGATGACCTGCAGGAGATTGTCAAGGCCTATCTGGGACGAGCCGGCGCAGCCCTTGTTGACAGGCTGCTGGCTGATTACGGGGGACCGGAAGCCTTGTCAAATCCGACCACCTTTGAGCTGTTCCTGAAGGCGCTGGCTAGCGAGGGGGCCCAACTGGACCCCGAGGCCAAACTGGATGAAATGCTTGATCTGATTCGCTCGGAAGTGTCCGGGCGGTTGGCCCTTTAGACCAACTTCATGTCCAATCACCTGCAATCAATCACCATCATTCTGGTAGAACCGCAATTTCCCGGCAATATCGGGATGGTCTGCCGCGCCATGAAGAACATGGGGCTTTCCCGGCTGCGCCTGGTGGCCGGCTGCAACCATCTGGACAGCGAGGCAGTCAAGTTTGCGGTTGCTGCCGGTGACCTGCTGGAGCAAGCGGTCTGTTTCAACACCCTGGCCGAGGCCCTTGCAGACGTTACCACCTCCATTGCCACTACCCGCCGCAGCGGTAAATATCGTCAGGAACTGCTCACCCCGCCCCAGGCAGCCCAGGCCCTGCTGCAGCAATCCGGCACAACCGCCCTGGTGTTTGGCCGTGAAGACCACGGCCTGTCCACTGCCGATCTTTCACTCTGCACCCTGCAGGCCACCATCCCCTCCAGCGGTGAACTTGGTTCGCTGAACCTGGCCCAGGCAGTCCTGATCTTCTGCTACGAACTGTTCAACGCCGCAGACCTTGCACCTGACATCCCGCAACGGACACCGGTACCTTCCGGTGATCTTGAGCCTCTTTTCGAACAGATGTCCGCCACTCTGCAGAAAATCGGCTATCTGAACCCCCAAAATCCCGACCACATCATGCGTGCAGTACGCAGAATCCTGTTTCGGGCCGAACTGGACCGACGCGAACTTGCCATCCTGCGCGGCATGTTTTCCCAGATAGACTGGGCAGCCGCCAATTTCAGCGAGCGGAAGGGGCAGCCGTGAACCCCACCTGGCTGGGCCTTCTGGCCGGTCTGCTCACCAGCATCGCAGCCGTACCGCAGGTCATCAAGACCTTGCGCAGCCGTCACGTGCGCGATCTCTCCATCTGGCAACCACTGCTGTTGTCAGTCGGGATTGCACTCTGGCTGATCTACGGTATCATGATTGGCGACGTGCCGTTAATCGTTGCCAACATCACACCGCTTATCTGCAACCTGATGTTGACGTACATGAAGATACGGTTTAATCACAATGATCCAGAGCTTCCCCAATAGCCAGACCAGCTTGATACTGCAGCACCTGAAGCATCAGGGACCGTTCAATGCTGACAAGTGGGCCGGAATGTCCGGGACTACATCCAAACCGGACATTTTTGAAACGCCGCCACATTGCACTACCTGTAGTTTATGCTATGCTGCTACTGCAGTCTGCTCAAGGAGTGTCACCGTGTATCTGCGCCAGTTCATCATACTGTTTCTGATCCTGTTACTCTCGGCAACCACCGTTCCGGCAGCTGCAACCAAGCCTGCCGATGGCGAACGGCTCCTTCTGATCCGCAGTGCGGGCGGCAGCGCCTCAGAGAAGGAGCAGACTGCCCAGGGCGGCATCTACGACAGCATGGTGGAGTACCTGACCGATCGCGGCTACCGGGTGGTTGACCGTTCCCTGGCCGAGCAAGCCTCCATCCAGATCGCTGCAACCCACGAAATTGACCCGGTCGTCAACAAGGCCGCCGCCTACGGCCTCCAGTTTCTGGCTGAGTACACCATCCATTTCAAGACCTCCACCTTTGTCAAGGATCCGGAAAAAGGGATCGGCGCACTGGTACGCGTCAGCGCCAAGGTTGTTGACAACACCGGAGCTCGCATCATCACTGCCAAGACCGCTGAGGCCTCATCTACAGGGCACAGCTCTGAAGATGCCATTGAAAAGGCAGCCAGAACTGCCGGAAAAAAGCTGACGGAACAGCTTGCAAAAGGGCTTGAACTGCATGTCAGGCAGACCGGTATTGATGGCCGTACCGTGACCATGGTCTTTGAAGGGCCTGACGCACTGACTGATCGTCTGGCCACCCTGTTGGAAAAAAGCCAACTGGTTGCAACCGTCAAAGAGATTGAGGCAGGCGGTAACAAAAGCACGCTTGAAATCATCAGCAAAGTGCGTCGCGATCAACTTGAGCGGGAACTGCTGCGTATGGCAACCCAGCAGGGTGTCACGCTGCAAAAAATCAGAGCAGAAGGTAACCGCAGCACCTGGAAAATCAGATAGGAGGAATTGAGCATGAAACGTATTTTTTTACTGACCATTGGCGTAGTACTTCTGTGTGTAAACGCGGCGTTTGCCGCAACTGTCACCGCAACCGGTGAGGGTCCCAGCAAAGAGGTGGCATTGGCAACCGCCATGCGCCGTGCTGTTGAACAGGGTGTCGGCACCTTTGTCAAGTCGGATACGACCGTTGTTGACTCGGCCCTGGTTGACGACAAGATCCTCTCCCACAGCAAGGGGTATGTCACCAGCTACAAGATCACCAAAGAAGAAAAGACGGCTGACGGGGTCATGGTCACCATCACAGCCAAGGTCGACAACAAGCTGCTGAAAGACGATATTGATGCACTCACCATCCTGCGCAAGAACGCGGTGGTGGGTAATCCGCGTATCCTGGTGGCCTTCAGCAACAAATCAAAGGACAAGCTGTTCAAGGACAAGGAATTTACTGAAGAAATCTACAACGGTATTGTTGAATCCCTGACCGACAAGCAGTTTCGGGTGGTTGACAAGTCCGCTGCAGAACGGTTCTCCATGCAGCAGGCCGAGACCCACGAAATCGATGTAGACCTGAACAAGGCTGCAGCCTATGGACTCAAGTTCCATGCCGAGTACACCCTGTTCTACAATGTCAGCGGTGTGGTGCGGGATGGCGCTATCGGCAAGAGCGTACTCCTGAACATCAAGACTCAACTGATCGACAACACCCGCGCCCAGATCATCACCAGCAAGCGGGTTGAGCAGTCCGGCATGGGGCAGACCGTTGATCAGGCCCTTGAAAAGGCTGCCCACCAGGGGGGCAAGAAGATCGTCAACCCGATGATCGAGGTACTGCAGAAACACTGGATGGACCAGCAGCAGAACGGTGCCATGTACACCATCGTGCTGGACGGCGTGGACGATCCGGAGCAGATAGCCCAGTTTACCGAGATGTTTGAGAAGTTTCCCCTGGCCACCGGCGCCAAAGAGGTTGAGTCCGGCGGCGGTAAAACCACCTTTGAGGCAACCTACAAAGGAAAACGTGACCAACTGGACCGTGATGTTATCCGCACGGCCAAAGAGCTCGGCTGGACCTTGAAAAAAGTCCGTGCCGAGGGGGCCCGCAGTACCTGGAAAAGACTCTAGGAGGCAATCATGCAGCGATTACTTGCCCTGGCACTCATGCTGACGCTTGCCCTGGCCGGCCTTGCCGGTGCTGAACCGTTCTCGGCAACAGGGCGCGGCACCACGGAAGAGGCGGCGATCACCCAGGCCATGAACAACGCCCTTGATCTGGCGGTCAAACAGATCCTGGACGAAGAGACCGTCAAAAACAACAAGCAGAAAATAACCCAGGCACTGAAAGGCAAGACACGCAAACTTGCCCGGGTCACGCAAAAAGGGGAGCCCGAGTTTACCGGTGCCGGCTACGAGATCAACCTGACCGCCGAGGTAAACCTGAAGGCCCTGGAAAAAGAGATCGACGCCCTTGGCCTGATGCAGGACACCATGGGTAATCCGCGCATCATGGTTCTGTACAACCCCAACCTGCCCCAGGGTTCGACACTGGGCAGCACCCGTGCTGACCTGGAAGCCTTTTTTGACAACTCCTACGGTGCGATTGTTGAAGTTCTGGCAGACAAGGGTTTTGATGTGATTGACAAGGCCTCTGCCCACCAGTTTTCTGTACAGGTGGCCGAGACCCATGAAATGGACCTGGATACCAACAAGGCCGCACTCTATGGCCTGAAATACCAGGCAGACCTGGTGCTGTATTACCAGACCGTGGGGATCGGGCGCCAGGGCTACTGGCACTACACCGGCGGAGCAGCCAAGATGTTCCTGCGGGCCCAGCTGATCAACCCCAGTACCTCCCGGGTCATTGCCAGCAAGGATGTAGAATCCGGCTCGTATGCAGGTACCTTGCAGGAGGCGCTCTATCGCGCTGCCAAGGATGTGGGGCACAAGGTAGCCACTGTCATGATCGAGTCGATCAAAAAGAGCTGGAAGCGTGAAAAATCCGGTGCCGGCACCTTTATTGTGGTGCTGGACGGCGTGGCAGAGGTGGATGAAACCACCGCCTTCAAAGACGCCCTCAAGGCAGTTCCCGGTTTGGAAAACATCCGTGAACGGGAGTCCGGCGGCGGCAAGACCACTTTTGAAATCAAATCAGGCAGCTCTGCTGATGTTGTCAAGAGCGCGGTCAACAAGGTGGGCAAACAGCTGGGCTGGTCGTTGAAGCTGATCCGCTCCGAGGGCTCGCGCAGCACCTGGAAACGCCAGTAACTACTCTGAAACGTATAAAAGGAGAAAAAACATGAAACGGGTTTTATTGCTGTTGATCACACTGGGACTGGTACTGGTGCCGCTACTGGCCGCCGCTGAAGTCCGTACCTACACTGAAATCGTTACCATCAAGGTTTAACATGGAGGATACCCCGCCCGCAAAAAGGGTGAACAACGTGCCCGGGAACAGGCTCTGGAGCATTACCTGCGTGATGTCTATCCGGACCGTGCCGCAACCCTGAACCTGACCGGTGATGAAAAATATATCAAGGATCTTGAAATCCTTGAGAGCAGCGTCAGCGGCATGTTCTCAAAAGAGCTGAAGGCCAAGGTCAAGGTCACCATCAATGAAGAAGCGGTTCGGGCCTACCTGAAACGCCAGGGGGCAGTAACCGGCAAGAATGAAGAGCGCCGGATTGTGGTAATGCTGATCCCCGGCAAGATGGACACGGGCGATGCCCCCATGATCCTGGACAATGTCCGGGCAGAGGTGCGCCGCAGCCTGACCGCTGCCGAGTACACCGTGATAGATTCAGACGATGATGCCGTCAACCAGGCCCTGACTGAAGAGGCTGATTACAACAAAATGGTCCAGCAGATGAACAAGATTGCCGACCAGCTGGCCGACAAGGGCGAATGGCTGGTGCTGGGCAAAGTGGATGTCAGCATGGCTCCCAGCGGCTCTGCCTACGTCTACCGGGCAATGATGACCGGCAAGGTCGTCAGTCTTGCCAGCCGTGATTTGATGTGGGAAGGCAATCCCGATGGTGCTGCTCGCGCATCAAAAGAAGAGGCCGCTGCTGCTATTCGCCTGGCAGCTATTGCCGGAGGCAAAAAATTTGCTTCCGAAGTGGTAAATGCATTGAACACCAAGACACTTACTCAGGAACGGCGTGGCGCACGCTTTGAGCTGGTCCTGCCTACTTCCGGCAATTATCGTCTGGAGCGCAAGCTGCTCAAGCTGCTGGGCGAAGATATCAAGGGTCTGAAAAACGTCAGCCAGAAAAACCGCGGCAAAGGGGATATGGTGGTAGACCTCTACTATGCCGGCAAGATCAGCGACCTGGTGGATCTGCTGATGGACAATTTTGAAAAGGATACGCAACTGAAGAACTGGAATCCCGAAATTCAGGGTAATAAAATTGTTTTCAAATAACGCCGGCAAGGAACTTCACCACATGAACACCTATGGAATTTTTAAAAAAATTAAGTACTTCTGCGTAGCCGGTTTGCTGGCCCTGGCTGTTGGAAACCTGTCCGGTTGTGCCACCGGCATGGCTGCCCTTGAATGCGGTGTGGAGTCCATGAATCCTACCGTCATGGGCGCACTTGATTCTTTTGAATCAGCTGCTCTTTCCATCAAGCTTTCAAACCGGGTATTACTCCAGTCTCCCCTTTCAGAACAGGACCGATGGCCCGATGACCTGCAGGGGGCGCCCGAGGGTGGTGCAGCCCTGATGATGGGACTTTCTCTGCTCGGATCTTCCCAGGGGGTGACCGCACCCCTTAAAATTGATCCTGAAACCGGCTTTCCCCGCCCCACCAGCGCCTTGTATCTTTTTTTGAAAGACCGTGAAAAACTGCTGGATAAACATGTAAACAAAGAGGATGCAACGTTTTTCAAGCACCGCCCGCAGGACACCTACTTTCGCGAGCTTGGCTTCCGCAAGAAACCGGAGACCATCCATGAGTATGTCTACCGCAACCCTTTGATGGCCTACGGGGTTGTGACCAACAACAAGCATGAAATGTTGCAACTTGAGGCAGAGATCGCCCTGACTGCTCGTGGTTACACCCAGTGTGATGCCTTTCTGCGCAAGGCCAGTGCCGAAGTGAGTGATGAAGTTAAAAAGGCCGCCTGCAAAGATCCAACCTTGAAGGATGAGGCTATCCAGACAGCACTGAAAGAAAAGACCGAAGATATGGTGCTGATGGAAAAGAACTACGGCAAGCTGGCCAACAAGGTTTACACTGCCTCGGTTAACGGTGCTGACTTCTCTATGGCAGCTCTGACCAAGATTGCCTGCGCGGTAGTCAACGGCATTCGGGCCTTCCCCAATATTCAGAACGAGTTTAAAGGGCTTAAAGGGGCCTACAACACAGCCATGCTGTTCCCCCGCATCAAAATCGTCCTGAACTCACTTGGCATTTATAAAGACAATCTGGGTCTGCAGTACACGGTTTACAAAACCATGTATCAACAGCTTAAAGGCAAGTACCAGATCAAGGATGAAGAACCGGCCAAAGAAGAAAAGACCAAGGAGGCGTTACGGCGTATTGAGTTGGCCGAGGCGCTACTGAAACAGCTGGAACCCAAACTGATGCTGGCTTTTGCTGGAGAACCGGTTGTTTTCAGTGATCAGGAAATCAACCAGCTTGAAAAAACTGC
>CAZYMK010000008.1:0-26384 GCA_964648885.1 uncultured Geobacter sp.
TAAACAAAACCACCCCAAGGAGCTTTGTATGAACCAGTGTCTACGCCTTGCAGGTCTCCTGATGCTCACCCTGCTCCCGTTTGGCTGCGCAACGGCACCAGAACCTGTCTTTGTGACCGAGGCACAACAGGTCACCACTCAGGCCCTAGAGCCGGTCAATCTCGATCCCATCGGCCTGAAGCAGGACCTGAACGGTAAATTTTCCCGACAATTACCGCCAGAGCTGACCAATGAACTGATGAATGATATCCAGGCTCAACTGGCCAACACCAAGAGGTTCACCAAGGTGCTGATGAACGCCTCAGACCAAGAAACTTACATTGTGGAACCACGGGTAGAGAGCCTAAACTCTTATGAGTCGCCCCTCAATATGGATCCGACCCGTAAGCAGGTCACCTACAAGGCCCGTGTTCGCCTTGATGTCAAGTTTATGAACACCAAAGGGCAGATCGAGCTGGTCAAGTCATTCAGCGATGACCGTAAACTGGATATCAAGGTACCCAAAAAAGAGATTCTGGCAGCACAGAAGAACCAGGATAACTTCAAACGAGCTGTCACTGTTGGCTTCAGAGCCACGGCTGACCGCCTGGGCATGGACTTCAACCCCAGTTATGAAATGGGCAGCATCAGCAGGATCAACGGCAAAATCGCCTACGTGCAGATCAACACCACCAAGCTGCGCAAGATCCCCAGAAAGCAGCAGGCGGTTGAGGTGGTCGATGACAACAATCAGGTTCTGGCAAGCATCGCAGAACTGCAGATTGAGGACGGCAACCTTTCAGGGCGCTTCTATGAAAAGGGGGGCGCTTCGATCAAGGAAGGGATGAAGGTACGGGCACGGGTCAACGCCATGCTGCTAGAGTAGTCCCTGCGGTTTTACCAATCTGCATCAAAGACAGGGGTGGCTTTTGGCCTCCCCCGTCTTTCATTTCATCAGTATCTTCAGGGCCTGTTTCAGCACCTCTTCCACCGTGCTGTTGCCGGCACAATCAAGCTCGGCCAGCACCTTCCTGACCTGCACATCTTTATAGCCCAGGTTCTGCAGGGCAGAGCTTACATCATCAAGCACACGACTTTCCGGCAGGGTCCGTCCAACCGCCTCTGCCGCAGTAACCGTACCGGTATCAAGTTTGGTAGCCTTGTCCTTCAACTCAAGCACCAGACGTTCTGCCGTTTTTTTGCCAATTCCGGGAATGGCCGACAGCTTGTGCAGGTCTCCCTGAATCAGCGCGGCAGCAAGCTGTGGTGGCTGGATATTGGAGAGGATATCTCGGGCCAGTTTGGGACCAATGCCGGAGACCGAGATCAAGAGCTGAAAAAAGGACTTCTCGGTACGAGTCCGGAAGCCGTAGAGCTGAATAGCGTCTTCCCGCACACTGGTGTGGATATGCAGCGTGACACACCCCTCTTCAGGCAGCTCATAGTAGGTAGAAAACGGAATCATGACCCGATAGCCGACGCCATGGACGTCAACAATCAGATGATCAGGCGATTTGTAGGCGATTTGTCCGGTAAGCAGTGCAATCATGGACGGTAATTCCTCCAGGAACTGACCCGTTGGCGGGGTTGGGCCATAACAGCCCCGGTGCGGCTGCGCAGCGCAGAAGAGTTGATATGGCAGATTGCCACTGCCAGGGCATCGGAGGCATCTGCCTGAGCCATTTCAGGTAAGTTCAACAGAGCCACCAGCATCCGCTGCACCTGCTCTTTGGCAGCCTTGCCCTCGCCGACTACCGCTTTTTTCACCTGAAGGGCCGAGTATTCAAACACCGGCAGACCGGCATGTACGGCAGCGGCGATGGCAGCACCGCGAGCCTGTCCCAGCTTGAGGGCCGAGCGCACGTTGGTGGAAAAGAAGATATCCTCAACCGCCACCGCATCTGGGGAGTAGTCGGCAATAACCGCCGTGATCCCCTCAAAGATCAGCTTGAGTCGGCCGGGAAAATCCTCCGCCTTGTCGGTAAACAGCGCTCCGTTATCAATATGCAGCAGACGGCTGCCCTGCTGCTCCACCAGACCATAGCCGGTGATGCGAGAACCGGGGTCGATCCCTAGAATCCGCATCCGCCGCCATTCTTCCGGTGGTACTGTTGATGATACTCTTCTGCCGGCCAGAAGGTGGCTACAGGAACGATTTCAGTCACCACCGTCCGCTGGTAGCGACCGGACTGCTGGAGCTGATCCCGCGACGCCTCTGCCTGACAGCGCTGCTCCTCATTATGATAAAATATCGCAGAACGATACTGGCTGCCCAGATCCGGACCTTGACGGTTCAGCTGGGTTGGATCGTGAGCCTGCCAGAAGATCTTCAGCAACTGCTCATAGCTGATCACCGCAGGATCAAAAGTTACCTCCACCGCCTCGGCGTGGCCGCTGGTATCGGTGCAGACCTGCTGATAGGTCGGCTGTTCAAGGCTGCCGCCAGTATAGCCGACACGGGTCGAGATCACTCCCGGCTCATCATAGTAGGCCTCTTCTACCCCCCAAAAGCATCCTGCCGCAAAGGTCGCCTTTTCCATCTGCTCCTCCTTCATGCAAAAGGGGGCTCAAAAGCCCCCTGCGCACTCACATCATCTTTTCCATCTCATCAGATGAAATATCAAAGTTGGCATACACATTCTGGACATCGTCACAATCCTCAAGCCGGTCCATCATCTTGAGCATGCTCTCCGCCTGCTTCCCCTCCAGGGCCAGCAGCGTCTGGGGAATCATGGTAACCTCGGCACTCTGATACTTGAATCCCTTAGCCTCCAGCGTATCGCGCACCTCAATGAACGCGCCCGGCTCAGTGGTCACCTCATACTGCTCATCCGCTTCAGCCACATCGTCGGCGCCTGCCTCAAGAGCTGCCTCAAACAGGGCATCAAAATCAACCGATGTATCGAAGAGGATCAGACCTTTTTTATCAAACATCCAGGCAACACAGCCTGCTTCACCCATATTGCCGTTGCACTTGGTAAAAATACTACGCACTTCCGATACAGAACGATTACGGTTGTCAGTCATCACTTCCACCAGTACCGCAACCCCTCCAGGCCCGTACCCTTCGTAAACGATCTCCTCGTAGACCACCCCTTCCATGCCGCCGGTACCTTTTTTAATGGCACGCTCAATATTATCCTTGGGCATGTTCTCGGCCTTGGCCTTGTCTACAGCGGTACGCAGTCGAGGGTTAGCCGCCGGGTCCCCGCCCCCCAGTTTTGCAGCAACAGAAATTTCCTTGATCAGCTTGGTAAAGATCTTGCCGCGCTTGGCATCGGCAGCACCTTTTTTGTGTTTGATGGTACTCCATTTGTTATGGCCCGACATAGTCCAACTCCTTCAGGTAAAATCAGATCTGCCAGACGGCAGAATTTGAATTATTAGCATGGGGGCCAGCACCTGTCCAGACTGAAAATAATGGTGTGCGGCTGGACAGCAGCCCTGTATCCTGCTATTGTCTTGGGCACTTAGCAAGCGGAGGTACAAGATGGGCCAGGCTCGCTTCTTCATCATCATAGCGACACTGATGCTGCTGGTCGGCTGTTCCGCAGTGCCGATCACCAAGCAAGACCGCGGCAATCTTCCTCCTGTCCTGAGCCAGGACGAACTGCTGAAACCGTATACCAAGATCGGCAGGATCCAGATCACCAGAGAAGTGTATTTCCAGGACTATCACCATGACCCAAACCTCCAGGAGTGGGGGCTGCGGGCATTACGTGAAGAGGCGTACAAAATGGGGGCAGATGCTATTATTCTCCCTGAGGTAACCAGCAAGAAGAACACCATCATCCTCTTTCCTGCCTTTCCGGCAACCGAATATCGTGCCGCCGGTGTTGCGATCAAATTCAAATGATCTTGACATCGACACAGGCTCTTCGGTATAAAAGCAATTCTTCAATTGTTCATCGGCGCCGTAGCCAAGTGGTAAGGCAGAGGTCTGCAAAACCTTTATTCAGCGGTTCAAATCCGCTCGGCGCCTCCAAAAAAAACAACAAGGGATTAGCCAGTGCGCTAATCCCTTTTTCTGTCTATTAAATCCACTAATCAGCTGAAATAACCAGGTATTTCCATGCTCCTGCACAAAAAAGAGATCCTCAACCTGCTGGCCGAAGAACCGGAGGCCCTGCATTTTGCTTCACTGCTCCGTGCTTTTGGCGGCCGGCACATAAAAAATGAACTGAAGCGCCTGATTGACGATCTGGTAAAGAGTGGCGAGGTTGTGAGGCTGCGCGGCAACCGCTACACCCTGCCCGGCGCGGACAATACCGGCTCAATACAGGGTACCATCTCAATCCACCGGGACGGCTTTGGCTTTGTGAAGCCGGAGAGCGGCGGGGACGATATCTTTATACCCGGCAAGAATATAAATAACGCCTTGCACGGTGACAAGGTTTCGGTACGGGCGGAAAAAAGCCGTTCCCAGCGAGGCAAGCTGGAAGGCCGCGTACTTGCTGTTCTTGAACGGACCAACCAACGCATTGTAGGGCGTTTGCAGCAGAACAAAAAAGGGACCACCCTGGTGCCTGAGGAGCTACGCCTGAACTCTTTTTTTACTGTTCCGGGCAATGCAGTCAACGGGGCGGTGGATGGCCAGCAGGTGGTGATTGAGGTGACCGCCTGGCCAGCCGGCGGACGACCGCCTGAAGGAAAGGTGATTGAAATCCTCGGCTGGCCTGATGATCCCGATGTCGAGGTTCAGACGGTTATCCGCAAATTTGATCTGCCCCACCGATTTGAAGCAACAACACTGGCTGAGGCTGAAACGGTTCCAGCCCGGATCAGCCATGATGATCTGAAAGATCGGGTGGATCTGCGCAAGCGACCTTTTGTGACCATTGACGGCGAGACCGCCAAGGATTTTGACGATGCCGTAGCGATTGCTGTAGAAGGCAACCATTTCAGGCTCTGGGTCTCCATCGCCGATGTCTCGCACTACGTCCGTCCCGGCACGGCGCTTGATCGTGAGGCCTACCTGCGGGGCACTTCGGTCTATTTTCCGGATCGCTGCATCCCGATGTTGCCGGAGCGGCTCAGTAACGGCATCTGCTCACTTAATCCCCGGGCTGACCGGCTGACCATGACCGCCGAGATGCTGTTCGACCGTCAAGGCAGGATGTTGACATCTGATTTTTATCCCAGCGTCATCAGCAGTGCGGCACGGCTGACCTACACCACAGTCAGGCAGGTGATTGTTGATGACAATCCTGCGGCACTGGGGGATGACCGAACGCTGGCCCCACACCTGTTGCAGATGAAGGAGCTGGCCCTGATCCTGATGACGATGCGCCGGCAGCGGGGCAGCATTGACTTTGACCTGCCTGAGCCGGAGATTATCCTGAGCCTGACCGGCCAGACTGAAGCAATCGTCAGGAGCGAACGCAACCTGGCTCACCAGTTGATTGAGGAGTTCATGCTGGCAGCCAACGAGGCGGTGGCACGCTTCGTAACTGCCCAGACACTGCCATTCATCTACCGGGTGCATGAACAGCCGGACAGTGCCAAGCTGGCCGCCTTCCGAGATTTCATCCTGCCCTTTGGCTACCATCTCATTATGCAGGGAGACAAGGTCAGCCCCCAGGCCATGCAGCAGTTGATCAGTGAAGCTGCGGGAAAATCGGAGGAACGGCTGGTCAATTACGGACTGTTACGCTGCATGAAGCAGGCCCGCTATGCTGCAGAAAACCTCGCTCACTTTGGCCTTGCCTCGCCCTGCTACACGCACTTCACCTCACCCATTCGTCGTTACCCTGATCTGCTTGTTCATCGCCTGCTTAAGCTGGCGCTGCTGCTTCAGGCAGACAGCCAGGACAAAAGGGCGCGCCGGGATCTTGAGGTGATTGCGGCTTCCCTTACTGAAGCAGCCGAGCATACCAGCACCCGTGAACGGGTGGCGATGGAGGCAGAGCGGGATATCATCGAACTGAAGAAACTGCAGTTCATGCAGGGCAGGATCGGCGATGAATTTGACGGCTTTATTGCCGGCGTAGCCGGATTCGGTTTCTTTGTTGAACTGGCTGAGGTCTTTGTGGAGGGGCTGGTACATATCTCAACCCTGGTGGACGACCTGTACAGCTTTGACGAGCCAAGCCACCGGCTGGTCGGCAGGCGCACCGGTCGCGTGCTGCTGATCGGCGATCAGGTTAGAGTCAGAGTCGTGGCGGTCAATCCCCAGGCACGCAGAATCGAGTTTGTCTTGCAGGAGCAGCTCAGCAGCCGCCAGAGCGACAGTACATCAAAGCAGGAGACAACCGAGTATCCCAGAATCCCCATCAAGGGTAAACGCCCGTCACCCAAGCGGCGCTAGTTGCGTCACCCGCCTCCTTGTGCTAGTTTTGCACACCTTTAACCAGCGGAGACCCCATGTCAGAGCAAGCCTCGAAAGTACTTCCCTTTATTGAACACCTGGTGGAACTGCGCCGCCGCCTGATCATCATTGTGATAGCTGTCTTTATCGGTATGGGCGTTGCCTGGAATCTTACCGATGAGGCCCTGATTTATATGGAAAAACCCCTTCTGGGCGCCTCGTATGTCGATGAGTTCAAGCACAAGATCTACCGCTACATGCAGACCAATTACCCGGCCATCTACAAACGGGCCGAACTTGATAAAGAACTGAACAAACCCCGCAAACAGCATGCACTCAACTACACCAAACCGCTTGAACCGTTTTTCATACAGTGCAAGATATCTGTAATACTCGGGTTTATACTGGCCTTACCGGTTGTCTTTCACCAGCTATGGGCCTTTGTAGCCCCAGGGCTCACCCGCAAGGAACGTTCGCTCGTCGTACCGTTCATGCTGGTAGGCACCATCGCCTTCTGTCTCGGCGCGTTTTTCTTTCTGTCTACGGTCTGGCCGTTCATCATCAACTTCTCGCTTTCCTACGAAACCGAAGGGCTGCGCAGTTGGCTCTCCTTGTCAGCGTACGTTGATTTTTGTCTGCGCCTGATCCTGATGTTTGGCCTGATGGCCGAACTACCGGTATTGACCCTGCTGCTCTCCAGATTCGGCCTGGTTTCCTACCAGTTTCTGGCCCCCAAGCGTAAGTATGCCCTGCTGGTCAGTTCCATTGTAGCTGCCTTTCATTCCGACCTGGTGACCATGTTTGTCATCATGATCCCGATGTACCTGATGTACGAGGTAAGCATCTGGGTGGCTTTTATTTTTGGCAAGAAAAAGCCGGTGCCGCCGCAGGAGCCCGCTGCCGTACCGGATGCTGCCTGAAACGGCTCGGTCCCTAATCACGGGCTGCTGCCCTCCGGCAACAAGACTTGACAGGTCCTTTAGCATCACGGTATAAAGGGATCATCAAAGTCCTTTTAGGAGCTTCCCATGATGGAACTTACCCGCAAAGGTGACTACGCCATTCGCGGCATTGTCTATCTGGCCGGCCAGCCTCCCGACAAAATTTCTCTGCTGAGCGACATTGCCGCTGCGGTAGATGTGCCTCAGACCTTCCTTGCCAAGATCTTTCAGCAGTTCAGTAAAACCGGCATTGTAAAATCGTTTCGCGGAACCGGTGGTGGTTTTCTTCTGGCCGGTCCGCCCGAGAGCATCTCCCTCTTGCAGGTTGTAGAGGCGGTTGAGGGACCGATCCTGCCAAACCGTTGCACGCTCAAGCAGGGTGAATGCGAACGGGACAGCTTCTGCACGGTGCATCCGGTCTGGATGCAGGTGCAACAGCAGGTACGCGCTATCCTGGCCGGTATCACCCTTAAAGATCTTACATCAAGCTAAGCACCTGTTATCAAATCACTTTCAATCATTTTGATTGACAGTTTTCCTTTTTATCGTTACAAACCACACACAACTTAACCGGAATGGTCAGCTTAAAGTCTCGCAGCTTCTGCGGGACTTTTGTCGTTTAGCAGGCAGCTGCCAATATTTTTCCGGTAATTTCAGTATGAAAGGAGTTCGTCGGACAGCCTCCACCATCAAACACTTCTGGAATCGAGTGCCTGTCCGGCACCATCCGCCCAGACCTCCCCCTAACTCATTATGCAAAAAATCACACTTATCAAGAAGTTCAGCTGGTTAATTTTCGGCATGCTCCTGGCTTGGTCGCCAATGCTATTTGTGGCCTGCAGTCAGGCGCCCCCCTTTGTCTCTTCCCACACACCTCCTGAGGACGGCCTGCGAGAAACATCGCTGGAAAAAGAGATCCGCGCTGTAATGGAAAAAGATATCCCGCTGGACGAACGTAAACGGCAGGTACCGGTGATCGAACGGGCCTTTGCGCGATTTACCAGTCCGGAACGAGCGCGCAACCTGGCGGCGCTCTGTTATTTGAAGACCCTGGGCACCCCTTTTGCCCCCCTTGACCTGGCAGAAATAGCCCTGGTTGAAACCGGCGGCCACCGGTTGTCTTCAAGCGCCACCTCGGTCAAGGGTGCCATCGGTGTCTGGCAGCTGATGCCGACCGAGGCCCGCAACCACGGCTATAGTCCTGCCGAAATGCGTAACGACGAAAAGTGCGCTGAAGCAGCCGTACGGACACTGCTCAATAAACTGGCCATTGCTGACGGCAATATGGATCGGGCCAAAAAGTTCTACTGCGGTGTCGGCCCCCAGGCTGATGCCTACCTGCGCAAGATCAAGCTGGTACGACAGGCCTTACTTGAAGATCTTGACCGCAGCCGGGCCAGGCTGGCTGCAAACGACCAGAAGCTTTCAGCCCAATGACGCGCTTCGCACTGATAAGCCTGATGCTACTGCTGACCGGCTGTGCTGCCGTTGTAACAGCACCGACCGTTCAGCTGGATCAACTGAAACCGGTTGCTGTTGCTATCTCCGGTCTCACGATTGAGGTTGACCTTCTGGTAACCAACCCGAACCGGTTTGATCTGACCCTGCTGGGCTACTCCTATACCCTGCAGGTTGGCGGTCTGCCGCTCAGTTCCGGCGCAGACCGCCAAACCGTTGTTTTCTCCGCCGGACAGCAAACCAGGATTACGATTCCGGCACAGGTCCGTCACCATGACCTGTTCACACTCCTACAGCTGCACCACGACGCGGAGCGGATACCCTACCATCTGGTAGCCGCTCTGCAGGTTGATTCGCCTCTGGAGGAAAAATCGATACCGCTTGACCAGCAGGGGTTGTTTGCCGTTCCGGAGCAGTACCGTCCAAGCAGTCTGCTGAACCGTCTGAAAGGAATCCTCTCTCAGCCGTAAGCCCCCTTTTCTCTTGCCCTGCCGTTCACGGCTCTGGTATAGTTCCTGCTCTTTAACCTGCTGGAAAGGAGCCGCTGCGCATGGGTGCAACCTCGCTTGCAACAGCCTGTTCAGGCCTGAAGCTGCGTACCAGAATGTTTCTGCTGTCACTCTTCTCCTTTACCGCTATCCTGATCATCATCATTATGGGCAGTTTTCTTCTCAATGACGTCCGGATCAACGGCAGTAATTACAAAACCATCCGTAACAGTAAAGATGCCCTTGAAAAGATCGCCCTGCTCAAGTCGGACATCTATCAGCTGAACGGCGAGGCCCTGGCCTTCATGTCTGCGCAGCGCGGACCTGCCGCAGAAGCACTGTTTACGAAGATCAAGGATCACACAGACGATATCGACTTCAAATATGATGATGTGCAGGGACTGGTTGAATCTCCGGAAAAACGCGAGGCCCTCATCAAGGCTGAATCGATCTGGAACGACTACAAAAAGACACTTCTGGAAGAGATCATTCCGGCAGTCCAGGGCAACGACCTGGCACGGGCCAGCGCCTTGATGAACGGCATCCAGGAACAGCGTTTCAGCTCGTTCAGTTCCACCATAGCCCTGATGGTGGACTCGCTCCGCCGTGACGTCTACCATACCGAAAAAGAGGTCAGCGCTATTACCCATAAGAAGAGCGTGGTAACCGCTGTCATCGCTTTTTTCCTCATCACCGCCATTATCGCCCTTTCCGCCTTTATCACTGAATCAGTCACACGTCCGATCAAACAATGCGTTGATTTTGCAAAAAAAGTAGCGGGTGGATCGCTGGAACAACGCCTTTCCATCAACGCCTGCGGCGAGGTAGGTGATCTGGCCGTGGCCATGAACACCATGGCAGAAAATCTGCACGGCATCATCACCCGACTGAACATAACCGCCCGTGACCTGACCTCCATAGACCGCAACATAGAAACCGCCACCCGCCAGGTGGTGGGTGCCGTCCGCCTGCAGGAAGAGTCCGTCAGCGAGACCGCACGCACGGTGGAGCTGATCAACGGTTCGGTACTGCAAATTGCCGACGGTGTTGACCAGCTGTCCTGTTCTGCCACCGAAACCTCCTCCTCGATCCTTCAGATGGCAGCCAGTATTGAAGAGGTGGCGCTTAATACCGACAAACTGGGCGAATCAGTGGATGAGGTCAGTTCCTCCATCATAGAAATGGCCACCTCCATCAAGGGGATCGGCAACAACATCGTCAATCTGCTGGATGCCTCCACCACCACCGCCTCTTCGGTTGCCGAGATGGACGCCACCATTCAACAGGTAGAGCGCAACGCCATGGATACCGCTGCCATCTCCGAGACGGTCAAAACCGATGCGGCCAACGGCCTCAAATCAGTACAGGAGACCATTGTCGGCATGCAGGAGATACGGCGCGCTTCGCAAATCACCACCGAGGTGGTGGAGCATCTCTCACTGCGTGCCCACGACATCGGCGCAATCCTCTCCGTTATTGACGAGGTTGCGGAACAGACCAATCTGCTGGCTCTGAATGCCGCCATCATTGCCGCGCAGGCCGGGGAGCACGGCAAAGGTTTTGCTGTTGTAGCCGACGAGATCAAGGAGCTGGCCGAACGGACCTCTTCATCCACACGGGAAATCGGACAGGTCATCAAAGGGGTGCAGGAAGACACCAGCCGCGCCGTAGCTGCCATCAACGAGGCAGAAATGGCCATTTCCGCCGGTGAAGAGCTTTCTGAGCGCTCCGGCCAGATGCTTGAAAAGATCGTTGCCGGGGTGCAACAGGCCGGCTTGCAGATTGATGCTATTGCGCGTGCTACGGTTGAGCAGGCCAAGGGCAGTCAGAGCATCAGAATCGCCATGGAGCAGGTAGAAGAGATGATCGAGCAGATGGCCAACTCCACCCGTGAGCATAGTCGCGGCAGTGATCTGATCACGATTGCGGTGGAACGGATGCGTGAGATGACTATCCAGGTACGGGGTTCCACCCGCGAACAGAGCAAAGCAAGCTCCCTGATTGCCAAGGCCACCGAAGACATCATTGCCATGATCGACCGGATCAGGGTCGCCTGTGATGCCCAGACCGAACACAGCCGCTCCATTGACCGTATGGTGAGCAACATCCGCCAGTCGTCCACCAGCACCTCCCAGGCATCCCAGGTCATGAACAGCGCGGTCACCGGGCTTTCACATCAGATTGATCAGCTGGAAAAAGAGATGGCAGGATTTACGACATGACAAGCCGTATCAAAAAACGTTTCAAACAACTGGCAGCAACCGGCGACAAAGCGCTCGTCACCTTTATTACCGCCGGCGACCCTGATATTTCAGTCACGGCCCGACTACTGCCCCTGATGGCTGAAGCCGGAGCCGACATCATCGAACTGGGCATTCCGTTCTCAGACCCGATGGCCGACGGCCCTACCATTCAGCGATCTTCAGAACGGGCGCTGGCAGCGGGGACCACCCTGGAGCAAGTGCTGCAGCTGGTTGCCGCAGCCCGCAAACAGACCGACGTACCAATTGTGCTGATGGGCTACAGCAACCCGGTCTATTTCTATGGCTGGCAGCGATTTGCGCAGGATGCGGTGGCAGCTGGGGTGGACGGGCTGCTGCTGGTGGATCTGCCGCCTGAAGAGGCCGGCGAGTTATTGCCTGCAACCCGTACCGCCGGACTTGATCTGATCTCCCTCCTGACCCCCACCTCCGGACCCGACCGAATCAAGACCGCCAGCCGTCACGGCAGCGGTTTTATCTACTATGTCACCGTCACCGGCGTTACCGGTGCCCGCCAAACCGTCTCCGGAAGCCTTGCCGACGAACTCAAGGCAGTTCGTGCCGGGGTGACCCTGCCGGTGGCAGCCGGCTTCGGGATCGCAACCCCGGAACAGGCGCGGCAGGTTGCCTCGCTGGCAGACGGCGTTGTCGTGGGCAGCGCCATTGTCAAGCTGTTTGAACAATTCCAGGGGGATGACCTGCAACGAGAGGTCACCACTCTGATCAGATCACTGAAGCAGGCCCTGAAAACATAATCACATCCATCTGGAGAAATGACCATGAGCTGGTTCAAACGAGATAAGACAGGTATTGAGAAAAGCAGCACCAAAAACGTCAAGGTACCGGAAGGGCTCTGGACCAAGTGTCCCGGCTGCAGCGAGTCGCTGCTGACCAGAGAGATTGCGGACAACCTGCAGGTCTGCCCCAAGTGCTCCCACCATTACCGCATTGCTCCGCGTAAGCGACTTGAATCGTTGCTGGATGAAGGCGCCTGGCAGGAATATGATGCCGGCATTACCTCGGTTGATTTTCTGGAATTCAAGGACTCCAAGAGCTACCAGGAACGGATAGACGCCGCTGTTGCCAAAGGCGGTTCACGGGATGCCGTGATCTGTGTTGAAGGCAAGATCGAGGGGATTGCAGTGCAGGTCGCCATTTTCGACTTCTCCTTCATGGGAGGCAGCATGGGCAGCGTAGTGGGCGAAAAGATCACCCGTTCCATCGAACGTGCTCTGGAAAAGTGTCAGCCGGTGCTGATCATCTCTGCCTCCGGTGGTGCCCGGATGCAGGAGTCGATCCTGTCGTTGATGCAGATGGCCAAGACCTCGGCCGCTCTGGCCAAACTGCGGGCTGCGGGCCAGCCGTTCATCTCGATCCTGACCGACCCCACCACCGGCGGAGTAACGGCCAGCTTTGCCATGCTGGGCGACCTGAATATTGCCGAACCCAAGGCGCTGATCGGCTTTGCCGGTCCACGGGTCATTGAGCAGACCATCCGCCAGAAGCTGCCGGCCGGTTTCCAGCGCTCCGAGTACCTGCTTGATCACGGCATGGTTGACATGATCATTTCCCGTCTGGAGATGCGGCGTACGCTGGGGCAGGTGCTGTCCATGCTGACCAGACAGCCGTAGCCTGCGTGTCCGGCGCGGCACGCCTCGCCGAGCTGTTCGGTCGACGGCGTTTCACCATCAAACCGGGGCTTGAACGTATCCGTACCCTGCTGGAACGGCACGGCCACCCCGAACAACGCTTCACTGCAGTCCATGTAGTCGGCACCAACGGCAAAGGCTCCACTGCCGCCATGCTGGCAATCATGCTGACACAGGCCGGGTACACCACCGGCCTGTTTACGTCTCCCCATCTGATCAGCTACGCCGAACGGTTTCAGGTAAACGGCACCCTGATTCCGGCTGCTGAGCTGGAACGGCTGACCTCATTGCTGCTGGATACCGCCACGCCGGAGGAGACTTTTTTTGAACTGACCACCGCCCTGGCCTGCTGCTGGTTTGCAGACCAGAAGGTGCAGATTGCAGTAGTGGAAGCAGGCATGGGAGGCCGCTCCGATGCCACGGCTGCTGTACCGGCACCACTGACGGTTGTCACACCGATCGGACTGGATCACTGCCAATGGCTGGGGGATTCGACAGCTGCCATTGCTGCTGAAAAGATAGCCATTGCCGCACCCGGCAGCCGTGTAGTCTCAGCCCGGCAAGAACCCGATGTCCAACAAATCATCAGCGCCTACTGTCTGCAGCAACAGTGCAGGCTGCTGGTACAGGACCACGACTTCACCCTTTCTGCCAACACCGACGGTACGCTGCGGTATCACAGTGTTGACAACACCCTGCCGCAGGTACGATTGAACCTGAACGGCCTGTATCAGGTCGATAATGCCGCTGTTGCCCTGGCAGCTGCAGAACAGCTGGCAAGCATCGGGTTCCCGGTGGCTCCTTCAGCAATGCTGAACGGATTGGCAACAACCAAATGGCCCGGCAGGATGGAGCTGATTACGCTGGATGACGGCATCAACCTGCTGCTGGACGGTGCCCATAACCCGACCGGGGCGCAGGCACTTTCCCGATCACTGGCAGCGATGGCTGCCCCGCGCAAACTGTTACTGCTGGGGATGATGGCAGACAAGGAACTGACCGGTATTCTGCAGCCGCTTGTTGGCCAGTTTGAGCAGGTTATTACGGTCGCCCCGAACCAGGATCGCTCCCTGGCGGCTGAGCAGCTGGCTGCAGCCTGCCGGGCCGCCGGGTTCTCCTCGGTTGAGGCGTCAAGCACCGCAGCAGAAGGTCTGCGCAAGGCCCGTGAGATCATGCAGCCGGGCGAGTTGCTGGTTGCAGCAGGTTCACTGTTTCTGGTTGCAGAACTGAAGGCGCAGCTGGCAGGACTCCCCTGCGAAGCGGTACGTGGATAAACTACAGGGTTACATCCCGGGAAGATTGTTGTTCATGATCAAACGGTTCACCATAGCGCTGCTGCTCTGCATCCTGGCACCCAGCCTGCTGCTCGCTGCCGAGCAGGCTGCTGCACCAGGCATGGTCATTCGTGCCGATGCCATGTCCCACGATCTGGCCAGCGACACCATCAAGGCCGACGGCAAGGTTGAAATGACCTGGCAAGACATGACCATGACCGCTGACCACGCTACCTTCAACCGCACCACCCATACCCTTACCGCAACAGGTACTGTCCATCTGATCAAGGCCGGTGATACTCTCAGTGGCGATCAGCTGGTCATGGATACGGAGACCGGTCGGGCAGAGATGGAAAACGGCCGGATCTTCATGACCCAGGGCAACTTCAGGGCCGACGGCAAACAGATCGCACGGCTGGGGGAATCCGACTACGCCCTGCACAGCGGCGGTCTGACCACCTGTGATGCCGGAGTCCCCAGCTGGAAGTTCGGAGCCTCAGAACTGGATGTCACTCTTGAAGAGTACGCCACCGGTCGTAATGTCGTCTTCTACGTCAAGGACATTCCGGTCTTCTACTTCCCCTACCTCATCCTGCCGGTCAAGCGCGAGCGTCAGTCAGGCCTGCTGTTTCCCAAGTTCGGCAACTCGTCCAAGCGGGGTCTGTTCGTTGACATCCCGTTTTACTGGGCCATTTCCGAATCTCAGGAGGCCACCATTGATCTTGATATCCAGACCAAGCGGGGTGTCGGACTAGGCGTTGACTACCGTTACCTGCGCAGCCGCACCAGTGAAGGTTCTGTTGGCGGCTACCTGATCTACGACAACAATCAGAACAAAGAGCGGGGACAGTTGGTTCAGTTCCACAAAGAACAGTTCTCTGACAGCTTCAACCTGATCACCAGCCTCAACCTGACCAGCGACCGCACCTTTCTGCAGGATTACGCTGATCAGAACGGTGAATACAACCGCCAGTACTATGACTCACGGGTTGTGATGACCAAATTCTGGAATCAGTGGCTGACCAGCGCCCAGGCCATCTACACCCAGGATTTTTACAGCAGCAGTAACACCACCACCCTGCAGCGGGCCCCGGAACTCTCGCTGTACGGCGTCAGGGAACAGCTGCCCGGCATCCCCCGGCTCTACCTTGATCTTGACCTGCACCTGACCAACTACTACCGCGAAAAAGGACTGGACGGCAAGCGGATGGTCCTTGCCCCACGGCTCACCACTACCCAGGATCTGTTTGACGGCCGTCTGAACCTGTCCCTGTTCGGCGGCGTGCAGCTGCGGGGCTATGATACTGACAATACAGTCGGTACCGGTATCAAGGAAGACCAACTGGTGGTGGTTCCTGAGGCTGGCGCTCAACTGACCAGCGCCTTCAGTCGCCTGTATGATATCAAACTGCTGGATCTGGAGCGGCTGCGCCACGAACTGGTCCCCACCCTCTCCTTCCTGTACGTTGGCGACAATGACCAGAGCACGGTACCGGTCTTTGATCACCTTGACCGGATGAACGCCCAGCAGACCGTTACCCTCTCCCTGGCCAACCATATCGGCGGACGGATTGCCAAGCAGGGCGGCACTCCCGAATACCGCAACCTGCTGACCCTGCGGCTGCTGCAGTCCTACACCCCCAGCGGCACCCGTTCCAACCTGCTGACCTTAACTGACGACTCCCGGCCCTGGAGCGACCTGGCCCTGGAGAGCGAGACCTGGCTGCATCGCAGCTTCCGGCTGCTGGCCGATCTCCGCTACAGTCACTATTTACACCGGATTGCCAGCACCGCCAGCGGCTTTGAGTACAATGACCAGCGCGGCAACACCGGCCGGATCAGCTACCGCATGGTGGACCAGCAACTGGACTACCTGGAGGCTGGCGCCACCATTGCGCTGACCAACCCGGTCCACCTGGCCTACAGCACCCGCTACTCCTTTGACAAACGGGATTTCCTCGAATCCAACTACACCCTTGAGTATCGCCACCAGTGCTGGAGCATGATCGTGGGCTACCAGGAACGCCCCAACAACCGCACCTGGACCGTCAACTTCAACCTGGCCGGTCTGTTCGGGATCGGCACCGGACCGACAACCGGCTACCGCGCCCCCACGCCATGAAACGCACCCTCCCCAAACTTGTCTACGCCGACCGGCAAGGCCAGATCTACGACCACCCCCACCTGACCATGGCCGGCATGAGTGGCCCGGAGGCGGTTCTGCCGGAATCTATTGAGCTGATTCCGTTACCTGAGGGGAGCCGCCTGTTCACCATCCCCAACACGCCGCCCATCGCCTGGGACAGCCGCAAAAAAGGGTTCAGGACCGTTGACAAGGCACCCGGTGTACGGGGTGGCCTGCAGGCGGTTTCAGCCTTCATGGCTCCTGGCTATGCCCGTACCCTGCTGCCTGCCTGTGACTACGCAAAAAAGCAGGTGGTGCTGCCGCTCTGGTCCTACACTGCCGTGGGATGGGATGAAGAACAGGACTGCTTTGTGGTGGCTGCCACCAGGGTGGACAGCAACAGCAATTGGAACCCGGAAAACTACGATGACCGCCTGCTTGATCCGCTGGTACGTCAACGGCTGGCGGAAAATCCCCGCAACCGGCTACTGGAACAGCTGGCCCGCTGCGCCATTGATTACCACTGTTTTGCAGCCAAGAACCTGTTTTTCAAACGCTGGGAGGCGCCACTGCCCACCTCGCCGGCCTGCAACTCGGCCTGTCTTGGCTGCATCTCGCTGCAGGCCTCGGAATGTTGCCCCGCCAACCATGATCGGATCAGCTTTGTCCCAACTCCGGAGGAGATCGTGGAGCTGGCCCTGCCCCACCTGGAGACCGCCGACCAGGCGATTGTCTCCTACGGTCAGGGCTGCGAAGGGGATCCGATCATGCAGACCCCGACGATCGTTGAGGCAACCCGCCGTCTTAAGGCCGCCACCAGCCGGGGCACGATCAATTTTAACTCCAACGGTTCACTGCCGGAGCGGGTCAAAGAGCTGGTGGATGCCGGCATGGACTCCTTCCGCTTCTCGCTCAATTCGGTGCTGGAGGAGCGCTACAACGCCTACTACCGCCCCAAGGGGTACCGCTTTGAGGCGGTGCGACAGTCACTCATCATCGCCAAGGCAGCCGGACGCTTCACCATGATCAACTACCTGATCTCCCCCGGTGTCAGCGACGCACCGGAAGAGGTGGCTGAACTGAAGCGGTTTGTGGCCGAGACCGGCGTGGATATGATTCAGATGCGCAACTTGTCGATTGATCCGGATCTCTACAATCAGGCCATGGGAGCGGGTAAACGGGGTATCGGCATGTACCGGTTGCTGGCCGAGCTGAAGCAGGAGTTTCCCCGACTCCAGTTTGGCTACTACAATCGCACCAAAGAAAACTTCTTCCCACCCGGATTTGAAAACGGGTGGCCGATCAGGGGGTAATCATGAGCAGCACCTGCAGAACCTTCACCGTAGTCGGACTCCTCAGCACCCTGCTTGTTTCCGCACTCCCTGCCCACGCCGCAGATCCGGTCACCATCAGGGTTGCCATGCCTACCCTCACCTGCAACAAGGGGGTGCTTGAGCACAACGAGTGCATCCTCAACGGCACCCTGCGGGTGCGGGGGCCGGAGAGTTTAAATGGACCACTGCGTTACTACTGTGACATGAAATACACCTATGTGGCGGCAGGCAATGCGCAACAGGCGATCCGTTTTTCAGGCAGGACATTGTTTCACGGTGAGGTGCAACTGAAAGAAGGGCGGGTAACTGAAGAGTTGAGCCGCCCCTTGCCCCTGAAGCTGTCAAACCAGCCCCGGCAGGTTGAAGTGGCTGATATCGGCTGTGAACTGGAGTCGGGACATGCTGCCCCACCCCCCTAACGCATGTTTTTCAGGTAGCTGAGCAGCGCATCCATCTCCGTTGCAGGCAGGGTGGCAAATGAAGGCATGGAGGTTGAAGGGGCAGATTTCTTGGGATACATTACCTTGGCCTGCAGCTGTACAGCGGACAGACGTGACGCCACCTTGCTCAGATCAGGACCAATCTCCCCTCCCCTGCCGTTAACCTGATGACACATGGTGCATTTCCGTTTAAAGATTTTTTCACCCGGCAGCTCTGCCAGGGCCACGGCGGGCAACAACACAGACAACAGCAGCAGACCAACTCTCATGATCATCATCCTTTCCATGCAGATGCAGCGGCATAGTACTGCCGGATCGTACCGGTTGCAACCGCAGAATTGCCACCTGTGATGTTTTCGCGTCTCTACCTGCATATCCCCTGGTGCAAGGCAAAGTGCGGCTACTGCGCCTTTCATTCCCATCCCGTTGCCGGGCACGACCTGCACCAGACCTGCACACTGCTGGTCCAGGAGATGGAGCTGGCAGCAACTACCTTTCCTGGTAATCAGCCGCTCCGTTCAATCTACCTGGGCGGCGGCACCCCTTCCCTGTTGACGCCTCACCAGGTTGAAACGCTGCTGCAGGCCTCCCGCCGCTGCTTCGGTCATGCTGCTGATCCGGAAATTACCCTGGAAGCCAATCCCGGCACGGTCAGCCTTGACTCACTCTGTGGTTATTACCAGGCCGGGGTCACCCGCCTGTCGTTGGGGGTGCAGTCCTTCAACAACCGGATGCTGCAGCTGCTGGGCAGGGTCCATACCGCCGACCAGGGACGCACCGCCTTCAAGCTGGCTCGTCAGGCCGGATTCAGCAGCATTGGCCTGGATCTGATCTGCGGGCTGCCGGAACAGACTGTTGCTGCCTGGCAGCAGGAGCTGCAAGAAGCACTGGCACTGCAGCCGGACCATCTTTCCATCTACGGCCTGACCGTTGAGGAAGAAACCCCCTTTGCCGCACAGTATCCCAAAGGTAAGGGGTTACCGGATGATGACCAGACCGCCACCATGCTGGAGCAGGCCGACACCGTACTGACCCAGCTCGGCTACGAGCATTACGAGATCGCCAATTTTGCCCGTCCCGGTTGCCACTCGCAACACAACAGCGGCTACTGGCAGCGAGATGGCTACCTGGGGATCGGTCCCGGCGCACACTCATTTCTGCGGCAGGGTTGGGGTATCCGCTGGGGCAATCAGGGTGATTATGAAACCTGGGCTGATGCGATCCGAAACAACAGGCTTGCAGTAACAGAACAACAGGAACTGACCCGCGAAGAGGCCCTGTCAGAGGCGATCTTTCTCGGTTTACGGATGGCGGACGGCATCAGTTTAAACAATTTTGCAGAGCAGTTTGATGAAGAACTGGAGCAACGCTATGCAGAAGAAATCAGGCAACTGCAGCAGGCCGGGCTGATCACCTACAGATCTGACCGGCTGGCCCTGACAAAACAGGGAATACTGCTCTCCAATCAGGTATTTGTGAGGTTTGTCTGATATGCGGCTGCTAACAACTGCCATCATCAGCATCCTGCTGCTTTGCGGATCGTACCAAAGCTACGGATCAGAAGCCTTCAGCCATATCTGGGGCGGCTTCAGCACCTCTCTGCAACTTCGCTCAGACCAACAGCGCCACAACACGGCCACCGCAGCCCGCGACCTGGATCGCATGATTATTGCACCGGGTGAGACCTTCAGCTTTAACGGGCGGGTCGGTGCCCGTGATCCCGGCAAGGGCTATCAGGCAGCGCCGATCATCACCGCAGCCGGCCTGCTGCAGGATATCCCCGGCGGCGGCATCTGCCAGCTGGCCTCCACCATCTACAATGCCGGGCTTCTGGCCGGTATGCTGGTGGTGGAGCGGCACCCCCATTCCCGCACTGTGGGTCATGTACCACCGGGCCGGGACGCCACCATCGCCTCCTGGCGCAAAGACCTGAAACTGAAAAACCCCCACCCCTACCCGCTGCAACTGCGTATAGCCCTGAACCAGAACCGTCTGACCACCTCCTTCTATGGCCCGGTTGAGAAGCCGTTTTCCGCAGAGGTTATTGTCAGCCGGACCAGGCTGGTGCCGGATACGGTTGTGGTCACCGCTCCTACCAATGCCCCGCAACAACAGGGGGCCAGCGGCTTTTCCACCGAGACCAGGCGGATTATCAAGGAAAACGGACAGGTGCGGGATGAATTGATCTCCCAGGATATCTATCCGGCCCCCAGCCGGGTTTTGGCAGGGCCCAACCCATGAAACACTGGCAAACATATTGGTTCAACAAAAGATTCTTTGGATTTACTCCGTTGCTCCGTTACTCTGTGTTTCAAATGTTTTTTCTGGCATACCTGCTGGTACTACCTGCTTCTGGCACAACCTTCAGCCAGGCGGACCAGACCGCCCTGCTGGAATATACCAGGGCTGTCATGGTCAGCCGTCTGGAAAAAAATCCAGCTCCCAATCCACCGGCAATCAACGCGAGTTCCCAGCGGGCTTGCTTTGTCACCTTCTTTGTTAAACAGCAGGTGGTGGCCTGTTTTGGCAGCTTTTCTCCACGCCATGCCACCCTGTTTGACGAGATCAGCGACAACATCCGGCTGGCCCTGAAGAACGACCCCCGTGCTGTCAGGCTGACACCGGAACTGGCACGTTCTGCCAGTATCCAGATCACCTTTCCTGGTCAGCCTCAGCCGATCAGCCATTGGCGCATGGTGAATCCACAGCGTGAAGGCCTGCTGGTTGAGGCACTGGATGGTCGTGGGGTAGCCATAGTACCTGGTGAAGCCCGCACTGCACAGTATGCCTGGCGCTCTGCCCTGCGACGACTGGGGCTGCATGAGCGCAGCAGCGGGGTCAGGCTGTATCGGTTCAAGGCAGAGTATATCAGGGGGCAGGAATAGAGATCGGATTGACACGAGCAAACGACAGACGTATATTTATTTCAAAATAGTACGTCTGTTTATTTGGAGGTTGCCATGCAAACCAAACTCACTCTTCGTCTTGAAGATCAATTAATTGAACAGGCTAAATCCTACGCGGCACAAGCGGGAAAATCCGTATCGCAGATTGTTGCAGACTACTTCAAGCTGCTCACTACCCAGAAAGCCAAAACAAACACCCCTTCAACACCAATAACGCAATCGCTTCGGGGGGTATTGCGTGAATCAAAGCTGGGTGAAGAGGATTACAAAAAATATCTGGAGGGGAAGCACCTTTGAAGCTACTTCTGGATACAAACATCGTCCTTGATCTGTTGATGGACCGCATGCCGTTTGCGGATGCCGCAGCAGAACTGTTTTCAAAGGTAGAAGACGGAAGTGCCACCGGGTACTTGTGCGGCACAACCATAACAACCGTCTATTATCTTATGGCAAAAGTGGTAGGCACACCAAGGGCACAGGAAGAGATTAAAAAACTGCTGACTCTTTTTGAAGTAGCTCCAGTTAACCGACCTGTTCTTCAGTCGGCACTTACCGCTGGTTTTGCCGATTTTGAAGACGCAGTAATTCACGAAGCTGCCTGTCATGCCGGAGTTGCAGCCATTGTCACCCGCAACCGGAAGGATTTCAAAAAGTCTAAAATACCGGTGTATTCTGCGGAGGATATGGTGAAAATTCTGTCCATAAGGCAGTGACAGGTGCCCCGTTCACGAAAATACAAGGAAGAACGAATGAAGGATGTTCGAAGAAGTGACCGAGAAATAACCTCACAAGAATCAAAGAAAATCCTCGAAACCGCCGAATATGGGATTTTATCGACAGTCAGCAACGATGGGCAACCCTATGGCATGCCGTTGAGTTACGTTCACAAGAGAGAATCCATCTATTTTCACTGTTCCATCAGCGGTCATAAACTCGAAAATATCGAGCAAAACGCAAAGGTTTCTTTTTGCGTGGTTGGCAAAACCAAGGTTCTGCCAGACAAATTTGGCACCGAATACGAAAGTGCCGTGGTCTTTGGCCGAGCCTCAGAGGTGAATGGCGCTGAGAGACATGACGCTTTGTTGTGGCTGTTGGAGAAATACTGTTCAGACTTCACCGAAGAGGGCAAACGCTACATTGAGCAAAAAAAACAGATTACCAAGGTATTTAAAATCAAAATCGACCGGATCAGCGGTAAAGCCCGAAGATAGTTCAAGGAAGGCCTAACCAGGGGATACCTATGGGGTCACCCATTAAAAGGCTGCTGTCAGGCTTGACTTTATTGACATGTTGCGAAGGGATAAGGGGCGGCTCATAAAATTGAAAGCAAAGGTATATATCGAAACATCGGTTATCAGCTATCTTACTGCACGCCCGAGCAACGACATCCGTGCAATGGCCAACCAGAATGTCACTATTGAGTGGTGGGAGACGCAACGGAACAACTACGATGTGTTCATATCGGAGTTTGTAATTGCAGAAGCCAGCCTTGGGCATCCTGATGCAATAAGTCGTCGTCTTGAGGTAATCGCTGATATAATGAAGCTACAAGCTACAGAGGAGGTACGGACCTTGGGTCAAGCACTTGTCCGTCGCCACGCCCTGCCAGCAAACGCCGAAATTGACGCTTATCATGTTGCTGTTGCAACCGTAAACGGCATGGAGTATTTGCTTACCTGGAATTGCACACACATAGCTAACGCTCATACACGGCCAAAAATTGAGGCCACCTGCCGGGCTCTTGGTTATGAGCCGCCCATCATCTGCACACCGCAAGAATTAACAGAGGAGGTTTAAGGCTATGTGGAAAGATCCTGTTGTTACAGAAACACGCTCACTTAGAGAACAATATGCCAATCAGTTTGGACACAACGCTGATGCTATATTTCAGGACATCCTTCAGAGACAAGCTGCATCCGACAAAAAACTGGTTTCGTTCCAGCGTCGCGAGCCTGTTCTATCACAAGCAGGCTCCCAAGAGGAACCACCCGTTTCAAGCCTTCATATTTGACTACCACTTTTAATGCTACTCCAAAAGTGAGCGACTGCATTCTACAAGTCCCCCTTGACAAAGGGGGATTTAGGGGGATTTGCCGTTGACGCTTCCGATTAAATCCCCCCTGCCCCCCTTTGCAAAGGGGGAACAACCGTTGAAGACGGCAACTGTCGGAGTGGTATTATACCGAATCAAAAAAAATGATTCAAACAACGGCAGCACCGGTCAGCGTGGAAATGCCACCGCCGATCCGGTGTGCCTTTCCACGTTAACAAAAAAGACAAGCACCACAGCCTCCCTCAGAAGGAGTCACCTATGCAACGCCTGGTTACCCTGTTTTCCCTCCTGATTCTTTCGCTACTGATCTGCGCCCCGCTTTCTGCCGCACCTGTTAAAACCGGCCCAATACCGGTACAGGTTACGGTGATGGCGGCCGAGACCAATAAACCGCTACCTTCGGCATCAATCGAGTTCAGGGAAGACAAGGGACCGGGCAGGGTTGTCGCCAATTTGATCGTGGATGCCAACGGCAGCGGAACGGTCAGCCTGCCCAAGGGGTCTTACTACTATCTGACCAGTGCCGCCGGCATGGGTACCACCCGCAACTACCTGTATCTGGATGGTCAGGAAAAGGCCGAGGCCAAGGTCTGGCTGAACAAGGCCGCCTCCCTTTCCGGGCGTCTGGTGGACAGTACCGGTAAGCCGCTGGCCGGGTTCAGGATGCTGGTTGACCGGTTGTTCAGCGCCACCACCGATGCAGATGGCAGGTTCCGTTTTGACAGCCTTGACCCTCGCGGCCATGACCTGATTCTGGAGCAACCGGGCTGGGTGCTGGAGAAATCCTTCTACCCCCAGCCTGCTGCTGGTGAAGACAAACAGCTGGGTGATCTGACCGTGCGCCGGGCAGCTGTGGTTGAAATCAGCGCCAGCCTCCCCGGCAACCGGTATATGAGCTCTGCTAGCGGTGTTTCGCTATCTTTGAACGGCGGCAGTATCTGGCGCAGCGGCAAACTGGACAGCAGTGGCAAGCTGCGGATCGGGATGCTGCCACCGGGCAGCTACACCGTTGCCATCTCCGATGAACGGATGGAGCGGACCGAGCAACAGCTGACCCTGAAGGAGGGAGAACAGCAGCAGCTTGCCCTGGTTGCCACCCCCAGGCCTCCCTCACTTGATGTTGAGCTGTACGGTGATGTGCTCCTGTCCAACAAAGAGGTAGCGATCAGGGTCTACGGCCTCTGGGTCACCAAGGCCCAGGTAACCATCAACCGGATTGCGCCTGAGGCGATCATCAACAACAGCATTGATCTTACCAAACCGGAAGAGATCCCGGATGGTCTGCTGAAGCTGCACAAGAAGCTGAGTATTACGTTGAAGCCGGCTAAGAACGAGCACCGTAACCGGGCACGTTTTAAACTGCCTGCATTGCCTCCCGGTGCCTATCTGGTGCAGTTGCAGGGGGATGGGGCAACCAGCCGGGTCGCCTTTGTTGCCACGGATCTGGGTCTGGTGGCCAAGACCGCGCCTGACTACACCCTGCTGCAGGCCCTGGATCTGAAGAGCGGCAAGCCGTTGGCCAAGGTGGCCTTCTATGGAACAGACCCGGTCAGGGTTGCAGCAACCAGCAAGGCAGATGGCACCGCCACTTGGGACATCAAACAGCAGGGACAACGGGTGGTTGGCCGAATCGGCAACAGCCTGGCTGTGCTTGCCTTGGGGGCGGATGAAGGGGAGCAGCAAACCAGCGACACCAAAGGCTATCTCTATACGGAACGGACCGCCTACCGGCCGGGCCAGACCGTCTTTTACAAAGGGGTCATGCGACAGAAAGCCGGGGATGACTATCAGCTGCCCCCCAGTGGTCAGATCACCATCAAGGTGACTGATTCAGGCGACAAGAGCGTGTTTGAAGAGACTGTCAAAAGCGCACCATCCGGTTCATTCCATGGTCAGTTCAGCCTGCCAGCAGCCCCGACCCTGGGGGAATACCGCATCTCTGCCAACAATGGGACAGACTCATGGCAGGGCAGCTTCAAGGTGCTGGAGTACCGCAAGCCGGAGTTTGAGGTAAAGCTGCATGCGGATCAGCAGTTCCCGCTGTCCGGCAGCCAGATCCCGGTCAAGCTTGCAGCCCGTTACTACTTTGGCGCACCGGTGGCAAATGCCAAGGTAGTCTGGCGGGTCTACAGCCAGCCCTGGTACACCGGCGAACCTGCCGGTGGCGGCTTTGGCGAGGAATCATACCAGTATGACGGCTACAATGAGTTTATTGGCGAAGGTGAGGCAACGCTGGACCCCAACGGTGAAGCCACCATCACCGTAACAGCCAAAAACCATGAGCAGCCGGTCAGATACACCATTGAGGCCGATGTCATTGACAACTCTTCCCGCCAGGTAAGCGGCTCTGCCTCCCTGACCGTGGTGCCGTCGCTGGTGGATATCAGGATCAAGGGGGAACAGTACCTGCTGCAACCGGGCAAACCATCCGGCTTTATCCTGCGGACCTCTGACTGGCAAGGTAATGCCAGACCCGATACAGCGGTTGCACTGATGATTGAAAAACAGGTTTATGACAAAAAGAGCCGAACCTCTACCTGGAAGACCGTTACCACCCTGCATGATCGTACCGGTAAGGATGGGGCAACCCGGATCAGCTACAGCTTCCCTTCTTCTAACTACTGGCGGCTGCGGGCTGAAACCTTTGATGAGGGCAAACGCCGCAGCTATGATGAGACCTATGCCTGGGTCTGGGATAAGGGCAGCAGCTGGGCCGGCAGTTATCGTGAGCTTGAAGCAGAGTTTGACAAAAAGAGTTACCAGCCGGGTGAGACTGCCCGTCTGATCCTGCGCGCCCCGGCACTGGGCGGTTCCTTGCTGCTGACCCTGGAGGGACGCCGTATCCACCAGAGCCGGATCATCCCGATCACTGCAGCAGTGCAGGTGGTTGAGATCCCGGTCAGCAAAGATCTGGCCCCCAACATCCATGTCTCGGCCAGCATGATCGCCCATGGTCGTTTCTATCATCAGCAGGGCTTGTTAAAGGTTGATCATCAGCCTGGCAAACTGGGCCTGACCGTTACTCCGCAGCAGCCGGTCTACGCCCCTGGCGATACCGTAAAGATCACTATCAGCAGTAAGTCCGAAGGCAAGCCGGTTCCAGCCGAGATCTCACTGGCCCTGGTGGATGAGGCGATCTTTGCCGTGGCACCGGAGACCCGCGAGGAGA
>CAZYMK010000009.1:0-14233 GCA_964648885.1 uncultured Geobacter sp.
GGGGGATATTTCTGGTGGACTGGTACGTGCGGGCTGTGGCCTTTGGCTGGCGGTACCATAAGCGGGACCTGCAGGGGGTGGCGGTTTGAATGGGAGTGTGGGAGACGGATGCCGTCAACACACAAGCTGACTTTGCCTGATTGGGGTTGCGCAAAGAGGAGGGATGACGGTATTGTACAGCCCATGTTGTCAGGGACTGTCAGTGTCATACTTGCTACCTTCAATGGGGCTTCATATCTGCGGCAGCAGCTTGAATCGTTAGCATGTCAAACGTTTTTGCCAACAGAGCTGGTTGTGGGCGATGATGGCTCATGGGATGAAACATGCTCAATAATTGAACGTTTTATTGCCGTCACTCCATTTGCTGTGCGAGTGCTTTCCCCTTTAGCCCAGCGGTTGGGGCCGTGTCTGAATTTTGCACGCCTCATGCAGTTAGCACGCGGGGATTATATTTTTTTCTGTGATCAAGATGATGTCTGGCTACCGGACAAAATTTTTGTAACTCTTGAAGAGATGCAGCGGCTTGAAGCAGAGCATGGTATTAACGTGCCATGTCTTGTACATACAGACCTCAAGGTGATATCGGCAGATGGTTCTGAGATTGCCTCCTCATATTGGAGGTACCAGCACTTTAAACCTCAATTGAGTAATAAGCTCCAAGTTATTCTGTCGCAAAATCTTGTTACAGGTTGCACAATGATGCTTAATAGGGCTGCCATAAGTAGTATAGGGCAGATTCCTCAGCACGGGCCATTAATGCACGACTGGTGGATTGCTCTCGCTGTTAACGCTTTAGGTGGACACGTCAGCGCACTAAATTATCAAACAGTGCTTTATCGGCAACACCCCAAAAATGTAATAGGGGCTTGTTCAGGGTGGCAGCATGTTATGCGTAAATTATTACCGGAGAATTCTCTAGCTGGTGAGTTACGAGCTACACAACAGCAAGCAGCTGCATTTCTGAGACGGTTCGGCTTGGATATACCGCCACAACACAGACGCCTGATTCAGGATTATGCTCAGCTCTCCGAATGCGGTTTCTGGGCTAGAAGGATGACCTTGTGGCGGCATGGAATCCATAAATCAGGTAAGCATCGGACATTGGGATTATATCTGCATGTGTAGTCTTGCCGGTCATGGCCGTTAAAATGGGTTGGCCAAAGATTTCCATATGTATGGCAACCTTCAATGGTGAGCGTTTTATCGGCCAGCAGATTTCATCAATTTTGTGTCAACTGAGTGCTGATGATGAGCTGGTGATTTCTGACGACGGCTCCACAGATGCTACCTGCGAAGTTATAAAGTCATTTGATGATGCCCGTATCAAGCTGGTCAACAATCCAAGCCCCAAAAGTCTTATCCGTAATTTTGAACATGCCCTGCAATGTGCTCAGGGGGAATATCTTTTCCTTGCCGATCAAGATGATGTCTGGTTTGAGAATAAAGTCGAAGTAGTAACGCAGCTTTTACAAACAGCTGAACTGGTAGTCACTGACTGTACTTTGATTGATGAGGAAGGGCGTCAATTCGCCCCTTCATTTTTTCTTCTGCATGGTTCACGGTCAGGTTTTTTAGCAAATTTGATAAAAAATTCGTATCTTGGCTGTTGCATGGCTTTTCGTCGTTCTTTTCTCAAAAAGGCACTTCCGATACCGACATCTGTTCCGATGCATGACATCTGGTTTGGCATGTTGGCAGAGTGGTACGGGACTTCTGTCTTCTGTCCGGAACCGCTGATGGCCTACCGTCGCCATAACGCTTCTGCATCAACCACCGGTGCTCCCAGCAGTTACACCATCAGGGAAAAGATACTGTTCCGTTATAACCTTCTGTTTTGTCTGATACAGCGTATTGCAACGCTTCGCTTGGTGCCTTGATGAAAATTTCGATTGTTACGGTCTGTCTGAACAGCCAGGAGACGATCGTTTCAGCTGTTCGTTCGGTCTGTGAGCAGGACTATCCGGACATCGAGTATGTGGTGATTGATGGTGGCTCACAAGACAACACGCTTACGTTAATTGCTCCATACCAAGGGAAGCTTGCAACAGTGGTCAGTGAGCCGGATCAAGGCATCTATGACGCCATGAATAAAGGACTCGCTCTGGCAACCGGAGAGGTTGTCGGATTTTTGAACGCTGATGACATGTATGCGGACACCGATGTTGTCAGGCGGATCGCTGAACAGTTTTGTGATCCGTGTGTTGATGCTTGTTATGGAGACTTGATTTATGTTGACCCCCGCGATCCGCAGCGAATAACTCGTCGTTGGCATGCCGGTATCGGCTCAAAAGCCAAGTTGTATCAAGGATGGATGCCGCCTCACCCCACCTTTTTCATGCGGCGTCAGTGCTATCAACAGCACGGCGGATACCGTCTGGATATGGGAACTGCTGCAGACTATGAACTCATGCTGCGCTATTTATTATGTCATGATATTCGGGCAGTCTACCTGCATCAGGTGCTGGTGCAGATGCGGTCGGGGGGGGCAAGTAATACCTCATTTAAAAGCCGTTTCAGTGCACATCTGATGGATTGGAAGGCGTGGTGGGTTAACGGATTGATGCCGTACCCATGGACGTTGCTTTGCAAGCCCTTGCGTAAGCTTGGCCAGTGGTTTTGAAACGACGAAGTCAAAAAAACATGACTTTGGGGCCTATCCCCAGTATAAGTAAATAAATTGAATAGAACGGGGCTGGCGGCACCAGGTGACCGCTCGCCATTTGGCGGCTTGACTTCATATGCTTTTAATATTTTTTATCTCTTTTTTTGTATCGTGTTTTGCAGCCCTGCTGCTGATCCGGTATATTCACCTCCACCAAAAGCTCAGTGGCGATGTCCACACCAAAGGCCCTCAGAAATTCCACATCGGCCTGACCCCTAGAATCGGTGGTATACCTATTTTAGTAGGAATCGGTATCGGCGGCAGCCTGGCTGTTGCCAACGAACTGATCTCGAACCAGTTGGCACTTGCCTTGCTGTTAGCAGTATCACCGGTCTTCATACTTGGTCTGGTCGAAGATATCACTAATCGGGTACCTCCGGTTTGGCGCCTGCTCGCATCGTTTTTATCTGCAGGCATTGCAAGCTGGATGATCGGGGCGATCTTGGGCGGTATCGGCCTGCCCCTCATTGATGATCTTTTTGTGGTCTTTCCACTCTTTTCTGTGGTCTTCACGATAATTGCCGTAGGGGGGGTCTGCCACTCCTTAAACATTATTGATGGCTATAATGGCCTGGCCAGTGGTGTAAGCGGTATGATTTTACTGGCACTGGGCTACGTTTGTTTTGAGGTGCACGACCGTGAACTGATGGCGATTTGTCTCGTCAGTGCCGGTGCAGTGGTTGGTTTCATGGTCTGGAACTTTCCACGAGGCCTCATCTTTGCCGGAGATGGCGGTGCGTATCTGTTAGGGTTTTTGATTGCAGAAATATCGGTGCTTCTGGTGGTACGTAATCCGCAGGTCTCTCCCTGGTTCCCTTTCACGCTCGTCGTGTACCCGGCCTGGGAGACACTCTTCACCATGTATCGCCGTAGAATTATCCGTGGTCAGTCTACCAGCCTGCCGGATGCCTTGCATTTACACCAGATGGTTTTCAGGCGCCTGGTTCGCTGGATGGTTGGCAGGAGAGAGGCGCGACATCTCTTGCGCCGAAATTCAATGACAACGCCCTATCTTTGGGGTATGGGGCTCTTAACGGTCGTACCGGCGGTACTTGCCTGGAAGTATCCTTTTTTTCTGCAAATATGCTGCGCACTCTTTGTGGTTTTTTATCTCTGGCTCTACAGAAGGCTTGTCAGATTCCGAGCCCCGCGCTGGATGGTACTGGGAAAAGAGTAGCGCTCCATAGATTGTTTGGGTGCCTTCATTGACTTTCTGTTACCTCGTTCATATATTTTTAAAGATACACAGTTTATTGTGTGCCCACACTTGAAAGGTTCAAAGGTTTTAGCCTGCCCATGCGTGCATTTCTTCGCAAGTTTCTACCGTTCTTTGTTGCAGCCGGCGTATTCAGCTTTTTTCTGAACCTGCTGCTCTTAACCCCCTCTCTCTACATGCTGCAGGTATACGACCGCGTCCTGGGCAGCCGTAGTGAAGAGACACTCTGGTTTATTACCCTGATGTTGCTGATTGCGCTGGTCGTTATGGGAGCCATGGAGCTGGTCCGTTCCCGTCTGCTGGTGCGGGCTAACAACGCCATCGATGCCCAGTTGGCTCCTTATCTACTGAAAAAGATGGCCGAAGGGGCCACTTCACCGGAAGGCAACCAGTATTCCCATGGCTTGAAAGATTTGAACGCGATCAAGACTTTTTTAACCGGCTCCGGCATTATGGCGCTGTTTGATGCCCCCTGGATGCCGATTGCCATGATCATCCTCTGGTACATGCATTTTTATCTGTTTTTGACAGCACTGGTTGGGGCTGTTTTGATGATTGGTTTAACGGTTCTTAACGAATATCTGACCCGCAAACCCCTCGAGGAGGCCAATGCTGCCGGGCGAGCTGCCGGACGCCACGTAGAACTTGCCCTGCGCAATGCCGAAGTAGTCAATGCCATGGGGATGTTGAAGGGAGTGGCACATCGCTGGGCAGGCCTGAATGATCTGGTGATCGCCCTCCAATCCAAGGCCAGTAACCGGGCCGGCATGGTTTCAGGTGTGACCAAATTTGTACGTCAGGCGATCCAGTCATTAGGCTTGGGAGTCGGAGCGTATGTTGTGCTGAAAGAACCGGCATATTTTACACCCGGCATGATGATTGCCGGCACCATCGTGTTGGGTAAGGCTTTGGGGCCTATAGAGCACTTGATCGGCAGCTGGAAAGGTTTTCTGGAGGCACGGATCGCCTACAGCCGTCTGGACACCTTCATGAAACAACAGCATCTTGAGCTTGAGCCAATGGAGCTGCCACCCCCCAGCGGTCAAATTTCTCTTGAAAAAGTAACCTTTGGCATTCGTGCCACCAATAAAGTCATCATCAAGGATGTCAGCTTCGCCCTGGGTGCTGGTGAATCGTTGGGGATCATCGGTCCCAGTGCTGCCGGCAAATCATCCCTGGCTCGTCTTCTGGTAGGTGTCTGGAAGCCGCTGCAGGGGACGATCCGGCTGGATGGAGCTGATATGAACTCTTGGTCGTCAGAGCGTCTGGGCAGCTACATCGGCTATCTGCCGCAGGATATCGAGCTGTTTGCCGGCACCATCGCCGACAACATTGCCCGTCTGGATGATCCTGATTCCGACAAGGTCATCCGGGCCGCAAAGCTGGCAGGTTTGCATGAGATGATCCTGCATATGCCCAAGGGGTATGATACCTACATCGGTGAAAGTGGTGCCGTGCTATCAGGTGGCCAGCGGCAACGGATTGGTCTTGCCCGCGCCCTCTACGGTGATCCCAAGCTGGTGGTGTTGGATGAGCCCAACGCCAGCCTTGATAGCGATGGCGAACTGGCTCTGCTGCAGGCCATGGCGTATATGAAACAACTGGGTACCACCGTTGTGGTCATTACCCATAAAGTCAGCCTGCTTTCCAATGTAGACAAGCTATTGGTGCTGCAGGATGGAGCCCTGGCGGTCTTCGGACCCCGTGACGGCGTACTGCAGCATCTGGCGCAACAGCAACAGAAACAGCAGCAGGCCGTTGCTGCAGCCCAACAACAAAAGTCGGCTGCCGGGCAGCCACAGGCTCTTACAGGCCAGACCACCGAAGCAGCTGTTACAGAGGAGGTGGAACGTGGCTAAAATCAAACAGAACCTGATCGGTGCCGAAGCCCCCAAACGTGACAGCCGTTTCTCTCCTACGCCGATCATCATGGTCGGGGTGGGAGTGTTGGCGCTCTTTTTCGGCGGTTTTGCCCTCTGGGCCTTTCTTGCGCCACTCCATGCCGCTGTCCATGCCCAGGGCGAGGTGGTCTTCCAGGGCAAACGCCAGCCGGTGCAACATCTTGAGGGGGGCATCATCAAGCAGATTCTGGTCAAGGACGGCGATCAGGTCAAGGCAGGACAACCGTTGATCGTACTTGAAGACGAGCAAGTCAAGCCGATCGTGGACATGCTGCAGGGGCAGGCCGCTGCTGAAGCAGCCACCATGATCCGTCTTGAAGCGGAAAAAAATGATCTTTCCGTGGTCACTTTTCCCACAGGGATAGCCGCCCCCATCGTCCAGACTGAAACCAGGCTGTTCAACGCCCGGCGCGAGGCCTTTCTGAACCAGATTGAAGTACTTAAGGCGCAAATTGAGCAGACCCGTGAAATGATCAAGGGGGCCCAGGAACAGCAGGTCTCAAAGCAAAAAGAAATTACATCGCTCAATGAACAGCTTGCATCAAACCAGACCCTGCTGAAAGACGGTTACGTCACCAAGACCATGGTGCTGCAGCTGGAGCAGCAGGTGGCCGCAAAAAACGGAGAACGTGAGCAGATCAGCAGCTATGTTGCCTCAAACAAGCAGCGTCTGGCAGAGCTTGAGCAGAGAATTCTTGCAGCCAAAGCCGATCGGATTCAGCAATCGGTAAATGAACTAAAACTGACCGGTATGAAGCGGCTGGAGCTTGAAGAGCGGGTGCGGCCTACCCTTAATATGCTTGAACGCCAGGTTATCCGTGCGCCGGTTGCTGGTCAGGTCGTTGGCCTGAAGGTCTCCACCATCGGTGGACTGGTGATCCCCCGTGAGCCACTGATGGAAATTGCGCCGATGTCGGACCACCTGATCCTTGAAGGTAAAGTCATGGTCAGCGACATCAGTGAACTCAAGCTCGGGCAGGAGGCAGATGTACAAGTCAGCGCCTTCCACAGCAGCACCCCGCCGCTCAAGGCCAAGGTCACCTACATCTCTGCCGACCGCCTGACCATGCCGACTGCCCAGGGGCCGCTGCCTTATTATCTGGTCTATCTTGACCTTGATCCGGCTTCGTTCAAGGTAATGGCCGCAGGGCAGGAACTGCTGCCGGGTATGCAGGCTTCAGTCTCCATCGCAACCAGGCCCCGCACTGCCTTTGAATATTTTATCGGGCCGCTGCGTGACCGGATGGGAAAGGCCTTCCATGCGAAATAAGCGTCTGTTGATCGGGGTCTTGCTCCTTGCTGCTTCCCTGCAGTGCATACCCTGCGTTGTCGGAGCAGAAGAAAAGGGAATCATGGAGCTGTACACGCTGGCCAAGGCGAAAGACCCGCTGGCGGGCAAGGCCGAGGCCCGGCTTGAGGCAGGCAAGGCGGATCAAGAGATCGCCTGGGCTGGCCTGATGCCACGCATCAGCGCTAACGCCTCACAGCGACACCTCTGGCACACCGTTGAGAACTATGGGCCGGAGACCATAGACGGTTCATATGCTGGTTTCAGCTACGGCGTCAGCGGTCAGCTGCCGATCATCAACCTGCCTGCTGTCCTGCAGGTAGCGGCATCCGATGCCGGCGTAAAGAGTGCTGATGCCGGCACCGATGCTGCGCAACAAGACCTTATCGTCCGTCTGGTAAACGCGTATGTTGCCTTACTGAAGGCGCAGACAGATGAAAAGCTCTACCGTGATGAACTAGCCAGAGTGGCTGAGATACTGAAACAGGCCGAAGCGTTTTTGAAGGCCGGCACCGGAGATGTCATCGCGGTGTATGAGGCCAAGGCCCGTCTGGACAGTGCTGCCGCCGACCTGATCAAAACCGAGTCCCAACGCAGCATAGCCGAACAGGAGCTGTCAAGTCTCACCGGCATCAACATCACCACCGTTAAGGAGTTGCCGGTTATTATACCGAGAGGCCCCTCCCCCAACGACCTCACCTGGTGGCTTGGCACCATGCAGAAACAGAATCCGGCCATTCGCCAGGCTCAGTATGACCTGACCCAGGCCGGGCACTACAGCTCGGCCAACCGTGCCGGTCACCTGCCCACCATCCAGCTGTCCGGCGGCTACACGGTGGAGAAAGGCAGTACCTTTCTGCCAGAGGTGGAAACCAAGCAGTGGTACATCGGCGCCAGCGTCTCCCTGCCGATCTTCTCCGGCGGCGAGACCGTTGCCCGTACTCGCCGGGCTGTAGCAGCTGAATCCGAACGGCGCTTCATGCTGACCGATGTCCAGGACCAGAACACCAAAAAACTCAAAGAGGCGTTTTTGAATCTGCAGTATAACGTCAGCTTGGCCGAGGCCTACCAGCGCAAGTTTGATTCCGCAGAGCTACAGCTCAAGGCCACTCGTAAAGGGCGAGAGATCGGTACCCGTACCGCCATCGACCTGCTCAATGCCGAGCAGACCTGGGCGGTCAGCCGGCGCGACTTGAGCAACACCCTCTATGACAACCTGCTGCGGCACCTGCAACTGCGGTCGGCGGCCGGCGTGCTGACGGAAAGCGACCTGCAGGCGGCAGTCACCTTCTCAAAGCCAACAGAAAACTGAGCAGTACCGTATGCGTGCTTTTTCCATAACACCGCAGGAGATGGTTGCCAGCCTGTTGCGTAATCGCGGTCTGGTCAAGGCCTTGATACAGCGTGAAGTCTTAGGGCGCTATCAGGGATCAGTGTTGGGAATCCTCTGGTCTTTTTTTAACCCGGTATTCATGCTGGCGGTCTACACCTTTGTCTTCAGTGTGGTATTCAAGGCCCGCTGGGGGATCGGTGAGTCGGAGTCCAAAGCAGAATTTGCTCTGATCCTCTTTTCGGGATTGTTGCTTTTTAACCTGTTTGCAGAGTGTGTTACCCGGGCTCCCAGTTTACTCCTCAGCAATACAAGTTATGTCAAGAGGGTTGTTTTTCCTCTGGAAATTTTGCCGTGGGTTTCTTTTGGAGCGGCCCTGTTTCACGCCTGCATAAATTTTGTGGTCTGGCTTCTGTTCTACCTATATATTTTTGGTATGCCCAAGGTGACGTTAGCACTATTTCCGTTGATCTTAGTGCCATTTACACTCCAGCTAGTAGGATTGGGATGGTTTCTGTCTTCCTTGGGGGTATACTTACGTGATGTCTCTCAAATGGTAGGCATACTCGTTTCAACTCTGATGTTTCTCACCCCTATTTTTTATCCTGCTTCCGCGCTTCCTGTAGCCTATCAGCATCTGTTGTATCTAAATCCCCTCACCTTTATCGTTGAGTTGGCTCGGGATCTGTTAATCTTCGGCAAATGGCCAGACTGGAGTGCCTTTGGCCTTGTCACGGCTTGTTCTGCCGTTGTTGCGTGGGGCGGCTTTGCTTGGTTTCAAAAAACGCGAAAAGGCTTTGCTGATGTCCTCTAGTAAGGCCATACAGGTTATAAACCTGGGAAAATGCTACCAGATTTACGACAAACCTCGCGATCGGCTGCTGCAGATGTTTCTGCGTCACCGACAACTATACCGTGAATTCTGGGCTTTGCGGGATGTCTCGTTTGATATTGGCCAAGGAGAGGTTTTTGGTATTGTCGGCAGAAACGGCGCAGGAAAATCAACCCTGCTGCAATTGATCTGCGGTACTCTGAATCAGACAGTGGGGAGTCTTTCAGTCAACGGTAGAGTTGCTGCCCTCCTGGAATTGGGGGCTGGATTTAATCCTGAGTTCACTGGCCGGGAAAACATCTATCTTAATGCCTCGGTGCTGGGGTTGACCCAGGCCGAGATTGATGCCCGTTATGACGAGATCGTCGCCTTTTCTGGCATCGGCGACTTCATTCATCAGCCGGTTAAGACCTACTCCAGCGGTATGTATGTGCGCCTTGCGTTTTCTGTGGCAACCAGTGTGGAGCCAGACATTCTGGTAATAGATGAAGCCCTGTCGGTGGGAGACGGCAGCTTTGCGCGTAAATCATTTGATCGTATTATGCAACTGAAGGAAAGGGGGGTAACGATCCTTTTCTGTTCCCATTCGCTCTATCAGGTGGAAGCGTTGTGCAACCGAGTTCTCTGGCTGGAGAAGGGACAGGTTGCCCTGCAAGGGGCGCCGGCTGATGTTTTGGCTGCATTCAGACAATCACTGGAACAGGAAGCACTGGAGGCTGCCGCTTCTGATGGCAGTCGGCAACTGGAAACCGTTCGAACAGGTCAACTGAACGGTTGCGCCTGTATAGACAAGGTGGCGGTCTTTGGCAGCATGCCCGGCGAATGCCGCTTGTTGCGCTCCGGTGTGGATGATCTGAAAATTACCGTCGCTTTTTCTGCGGATCCAGCTTTGGAAACCCCTGCCGTGGTTTTCGAAATATTCTCGGAGTCGGGAAGTACCGTCTCCAGCGGTGGCTCACGGTTTGATGGCTTTGAAATGGTTTTGGACGAAGACGGGCGGGGCGAGGTCGAACTTTATTTCCCGAAAATCCCACTGATGCGGGGCCGTTATCATATGAGTATCTATCTGACCTGTGACCGGATGCTCCATGTGTACGATCAGGCGCAGACGGCCGTAACTTTTGAGGTGCATCAGCCCAACATAGAAAAGGGTGTCGTTTTTTTGGGGCACCAGTGGCATGCGGTCACACGGCCGTCGAGCCATTCGGGCGCCTCGGGTGGATGACTATACGCAAGCGTATATCCGCCTGCTTGAGCAGGCAAAACGTTGTCGTTTGCTGCCATGGACGCTCAAGAGCCGTATCGGGGCGTGGTACGGTAGCCGCGGCTCCTTCCTGCTTCAGCGGCGGGCACAGATCATGGCTGCCATGCAGGCCGGCCTTGCCCTGGATGCTGCGCATTCGGAGCAGCAGTTCCGCCTCTTGTGCAAAAGCACCGGTGTTGCCGCGCAGATGGTGTGGCAGCTGGCTGATATCTCCCGCAGATGGCTCGAGCGTCATATCCAGACACCGGATGCTGCAACGCTCAAAGAAATCAGTGCAACGGGTGCGGTGATTCTTTCCCATCATTCCTATCATCACAACCTGTTGATCAGTTTTTTCAAGCTGTGCGGCCTTCCCCTGTTTCCTGTGGGAAATCCTCCCGCCGCATTCAGTGACGATGACTATTTGTACCATTTTACACTGCGCTTAAACCAGGCAACGGCAAGCAACCTGAATGCGGGGCGTTGGCTGTTCAATGACCAGGGCCGGGATTTTCTGCTGGGGTTGCGGCAGGCGCTTGAGCCGCAACGGATTCTGCTGGTTTTTTGCGATTTCAACGAAGCGAAAAAAAGAAATCCGGTGTTGCCGTTTATGGGGAAAACGCTCCAGATACCAAACGGCGTGCTTCATTTTGTTGAAAAAACAACGGTACCGGTCTATTTTGCAGGCTTCCGCTGGCAAGACCCGGAAGGCTATACGTTGTCGCTGACGCGGTTGCAAACCCGGGGTATCGATGCAGGAGCTGTTTCCCTGGGTGAACAATACCTGGGGGCGCTCGAACAGCACCTCCGATGCTATCCCGCAGCATGGCAGCATTGGGAAGAACTTAGTAAATAATAATTTATTATATGCTATATACTTTGTAAGTTGAAGGAACACGGTGAAACAGCAGACACCAGCCATATCCAGCCCTGCCTGGCAGTGGGAAATCGATTGGGCGGATGGCGCCAATGAACAGGAACTGGATGTTCTGTTTACCCGTTCCTTTGGCCATACGATGCCTTCAGAACAATGGCATTGGAAATATGCCGGAGCGCAGCCCTGGGGGGCGCTGGTGCGCACTGGCTGCACGCCGGTTGCTTTCTATGGCGGTATGCCTCGCCCGGCAAGGCTGTTCGGGCAAAAGTCCACCGCCGTACAGATCGGGGATGTGATGGTTGATCCGGCCTACCGGCGTATTCTTACGCGGCGGGGGCCGTTTTTTCAGGTAACGGCAGCCTTTGCCGAACGGTTTGTGGGACCCGGCAAACCGTACTGTTGCGCCTTTGGCTTAGCTTGGGAACGGCATAACCGTCTAGGAGAGCACCCGGGTCTGTATGGCCGTATTGGCACCTTGCAGGAAGCGTCCTGGGAACCGTTACCCTACCGCCGTTCGCCGACCGTGACGGTTCGTTCCTTCGAGGATAGCCAGGGTGAGTTGCTCTCCCCCCTCTGGGAACAGATGGCCGGTGATCTCGTCGACATGGTTGTATTAGAGCGAGATTACCACTATATTCGGCATCGTTTTTTACGGCGCCCGGCGGCGCCCTATACGCTTCTGCTGGTACGCAGGCGTTTTCTGGGTGCTCCCGTTGGCCTGATTGTGCTTCGGGACCACGGTGTCAATGGTGTGGAATTGCTGGACCTGCTTGGCGCAGTACAGCGTCTGCCGCTCCTGGTAACCATTGCCCGCCGCATAACCGGCAAACTTGGGCGTCCCCGGCTCTTTAGCTGGCTTACCACCCCTGTTGCTGAAGCGCTGAAAGATACGGCTCCCCGGTTGGAGGATTTAAATATACCTCTGCCGACAATCATCTGGGGAGGTTCATCCGATATCCTGAACACCCATGGCCGCTGGTGGTTAATGGGCGGTGACGCGGACTCCCGCTAGATTATTTAATAATTATTATTTATGACAACTATAGCGCAAGAATATGAATTATTGTCAGGTGTTGCTACGGCTCTGCCCGTATTCAAACGGGTTGTGGTGTTCGCGCCTCACCCTGATGACGAGGTCTTTGGCTGTGGCGCCACCCTCTGCCGATTGCGGGAAGCGGGCGCCGATGTGGCTGTGCATGTCCTGACCGATGGTGCTTTTGGGGGGGATGCCGCCGATGGGCTGCTTGCTGCCAGAGTAGCTGAGTCCAGAGCTGCCGCCCAGGTCCTTGGATTGTCTGCGCCCCATTTCTGGGGGCTGCCGGATCGCGGCCTGCTTTATGGCGAGCCATTGATTATGCGACTGTTGGAGACCATCCAGGTGGCTGATGCCGACCTGGTGTTTCTTCCAGCGGTCAGTGAGTTGCACCCTGACCATCAAACCCTGGCGCTTGCGGGGGTAGAAGCTCTGCGCCGTCTGGGCGGGGAGCGGCAGGCCGCTTTCTATGAGATCAGCGCTCCCCTGGCGGTTGCCAACCTCCTGGTTGATATTACGGCTGTTGAAGAACAGAAATTGCGGGCCATACACTGCTTTGCCTCCCAGCTGAATGTGCAGCCCTATGGTGAACGTGTAAGCGGGCTGAACCGTTTTCGTGCCTATTCCCTCGGCAATACGGTGCAAGCTGCCGAAGCGTTTCTGCTGCTTCCGGTACAGAGCCTGGGCAATGACACAGGGCCGCTGTTTGACGGCCCGGCGGCGTACCGCAAGCGTTGCGGCTATGTGGTTGCCCCTGACGACCTGCCGTTGGTCAGTATCATCATCCGTAGCATGGATCGTTCGACGTTACCGGACACCCTCGCATCCCTGGCTCTGCAGACCTACCCCCATATTGAAATAATCGTCGTGAATGCTTGTGGTGGGCAGCATAGCCCGCTTGGCGAGCAGTGCGGCCCCTTACCCCTGCGCCTGATTAATGAGGACGGGGAGCGGCTGCCCCGTGCCAGGGCTGCCAATAGGGGACTGGCTGCCTGCCGTGGCCTTTATCTTGGTTTTCTTGATGATGATGACACCCTGGATCCGGACCATGTTCATCATCTGGTGGCGGCACTGCGGGAGGCCAACGGGACGGTTGTGGCCTACTCCGCGGTACGTGGCGTGAGAAGAGATGATCCGGAACGCTCGGTCATCACGGTTTTTGCCGAGCCCCACGCCACTCTTGCCCGACTGTTAATGGGTAACGTGCTTCCCATTCATGCGGCGCTCTTCCCTGCTACCCTGCTTGTTGAAGGGCCTTGTTTTGATGAAGCGTTTGACATGTATGAGGACTGGGACTTCTGGATGCAGCTTGCCGAACGGGCGCCGTTTGTTTTTGTCAATCGGATCAGCGCCACCTATTTCATGGGTGGAGACTCCGGTGCGACCCCCGCTGACGGCACGGTTGCCGAACTGCCGGAGGCGGTGCAGGCGCATCTGGCGCTTTTTGAGAAATGGTCACACAAGCTGGGCCCCGGGGAGCTGAAGTCCATTCGTGAACTTTATTTCCGGGCAATAGCCGAGCGCGACAATCAGGTTGCCAGTCTGACCCAGGTGCTTGGTGAGCGTGACGGGCAGATTGCCGGTCTGATCCAAATGATTGGCGAGCGTGACAGCCAGGTTATCAGTCTGAGCCAGATGGTTAGTGAAAGTGACAATCAGGTTGCCAGTTTGACCCAGATGGTTGATGAACGTGACGACCAGATTGCCGGTCTGACGGAGATCATTGGTGAGCGTGACGGCCAGATTGCTGAATTGATCCGGGTCATTGGCGAACGTGACGGGCAGATTGTTGATCTGCATCAGCAAGCTCAGGCGCTGTGGCAGCAGATTACCAGTCTGAACGGCCAGCTT
>CAZYMK010000009.1:14292-17047 GCA_964648885.1 uncultured Geobacter sp.
CAACGGCTTGAAGCCTATCAACGTTGGAAATGCTATGACGAGATGCAACAGGCCGCACCCCAGGCATTTCCTGTTGCGTTGCCGGAAACGGACGGGGGACATGGGGGAGGCGCCATTTCGCTGCCAGCTGCCGATGGTGTCTGGGAATGGGCCGATTATCCTGCTGTCAAGGAACGGATACACCACCTCAAGGCGGTCCGGCTGCATAATGTTACGCCAGATCCTCCTGACATTATTGAACTGGGAAATGAAACATTCGCCGCCGCAGTCAAACGCATTCAGTTGCCGACTCCCGGTGACCACCCCGATGTTTCCATCATCATTCCGGTCTACAACAACCTGAAGCTCACCATTGAGTGCCTGCTGTCTATCAGCAAGCATACGGACCCGGCCGTAACCTGTGAAATTATCGTTGCCGATGACGCCTCAACAGATGACACAGCGCGGCTGCTTGGCGGCATTGAGCATCTCATCCTGGCCCGCACCTCTGAAAATCTCGGTTTTCTCAGAAACAGCAACCGGGCGCTTGCCGTGGCCCGGGGCCGGTATGTGCTGTTTCTGAACAACGATGTGCAGGTCACGCAGGGGTGGCTCAAGACCCTGCTTGATACCTTCTCCGCATATCCCAAAGCTGGCGCTGTCGGCCCGCGTTTTCTGTATCCCAGCGGGCATTTGCAGGAGGCCGGTGTTGCATTCCGGCTCGACGGCAGCGCCGATATGGTTGGGCTGAATGATGACCCTGCCCTGCCGCATTTCGCCTACACGCGAAGAGTTGATTACATTTCGGGAGCCTGTCTCATGCTGCCGGTGTACCTTGCCAGAGAGCTGCAGGGATTTTCAGAAGAATTTCTGCCCTGCTATTGCGAGGACAGCGACCTGTGCCTGAGAGTTGAGGAAAAGGGCTATTTTGTCTATTGCAACCCGCAGGCGACCATTATTCATCACCTGTCCAAAACAACGGAGAGCACTGACAACAGCTTCAAGCTGCGCTGCATAACCTCAAACCTGACAAAGCTGGTTAAAAAATGGTCCCCCCGCCTGGAGCGTTGCATGCCGCGTCTGCTGGCTTTCTACCTGCCCCAGTTTCATCCCATCCCGGAAAACAACAAGTGGTGGGGGCAGGGATTCACGGAATGGACCAATGTCACCAAGGCTCGGCCGAATTTCGTCGGGCACTATCAGCCAAGGCAGCCGGCTGATCTTGGCTATTACGATCTGCGGGTACCGGAGGTGATGGTCCAGCAGGCGGCGCTTGCGCGGCGTTACGGAGTGGAAGGGTTCTGTTTCTATTACTACTGGTTCAAGGGCAAACGCCTTCTGGACATGCCGGTTGAGCAGATGCTGACTTCGAAGCAGCCGGATTTTCCCTTCTGCCTCTGCTGGGCCAATGAAAACTGGACCCGCCGCTGGGATGGCCAGGAACATGAAATATTGATGGCACAGTCCCATTCCACGGAAGACGATCTTGCCGTTATTGGCGACCTCGCGCGGTTTTTCCGTGATGAGCGCTATATACGGGTTGATGGCCGTCCGCTGATTCTGGTCTACTGGGTAACGCGCTTCCCAGACTTTGCCGCGACTGCCGGACGGTGGCGTTCCTATTGCCGGGCAGAGGGTATTGGCGAAATTTATATCGCCATGGTTGAATCATTCGAGTTGGTGCACGCCGGGATTCATCCGCAGCAGCTCGGCTGCGACGCAGCTGTGGAATTCCCGCCGCAGGGGCTTGCGGAGCAACATCCACCAAGCGGGGCGATCATCAATCCTGATTTCGCCGGATGCACCGCTGATTATCGCGATCTGGCAGTGCGCTATGCAACGCGGAAACTGCCGCCATACACCCGCTTCATGGGGGTCACGCCGGGGTGGGACAACACCGCGCGGCGTCAGCATACCAGCTTCTGTTTTGAACATGCGACGCCGGGCGCATTCCAGGCCTGGCTGGAGGAAAGCCTGGAGCGCACTCGTCTGCAGCACTACGGTGATGAGCGGATGATTTTCATCAATGCCTGGAACGAATGGGCTGAGGGGGCATATCTGGAGCCGGACCGCCGGTTTGGCCATACCTACCTTGAAGCGGTGAAAAATGCGCTGGAAGCGTCGCAACTGTTACGCGGGGGTACGGCGTTATGAGCGTGACCGGCACTGATGTCTGTCTGGTGGGCCATCCCTACATGCCGATCGGCATGGGGGAGCATATACGCGGGACCTACCGGGCCTTGCGCAGCGTTGCGGTACAGCCGGGCCTGTCTGATATCTACAAACTGGTTGCGCCCGAAACCGACGAGCTCCTGGAGTTTTCCGGCGCCTGTACGGACCGTCTGGCTGCGATCAACATCTTCCATATCAACGGCAATGAGGTTGAACAGGCCCTGGCCCATCTTGCCTACCGCGGACCGCTTGAGGGTTACACTATTATCTATCCGCTGTGGGAACTACCGAATTATCCAGCGGACTGGGCCTGTCAACTGGACCGCTTTGATGAAATCTGGGCGCCCTCCCGCTTCATTTATGACAGTCTCAGCCCAGCCTGTAGCAAGCCGGTCATCCACCTCCCGCTGGCATGTGAGCCGACGGTGACCTCCTTTCTGGGACGCCGCTACTTCGGGCTTCCGGAAACGGATTACACCTTTTTGTTTTTCTATGACCTCCGTTCCTACACGACGCGTAAAAATCCGCAGGCTGTTGCACGGGCTTTTCGCAAGCTGCTGGAGCAGCGCCCTTTTGCAAAGGTACATCTGGCGATCAAGGTCAA
>CAZYMK010000009.1:17057-26366 GCA_964648885.1 uncultured Geobacter sp.
CCAATCCGGAGGAGTTCAAGAGCCTGCGGCAAGAACTCAGTGACCTTAAGGGGCACTTGACCCTCTTTCAGCAGGTCATGACCAGCAATGAAGTAAAAAATCTGGTGCGCTGCTGTGACAGCTTTGTCTCCCTGCACCGTTCCGAGGGGTACGGCTTCGGCACTGCCGAGGCGATGGCACTTGGCAAACCGGTCATTGCCACGGCCTGGTCCGGCAATATGGATTTCATGGCACCGGAAGCTTCCTATGGTATCGGTTATCGTCTGGTGCCGGTGGCTGAAGGAGAGTACCCCTACGCCAGTGGCCAGGTCTGGGCGGAACCGGATTGGGAAGAGGCTGCCGCCTGCATGGTACGGCTGGTTGATACGCCGCTGGAAGGGATCAACAAGGGACGGCTGGCCCGTTCGCACATGCGGCAACAGTTCAGCTACCGGTCCATCGGGGTGCGCTACATTCAACGTCTGGAGGCCATCCGGCATGGGGCGGCATAGCGATGAGCAGCCTTCGGCGCAGTACTCGATGCCGCTCCTGCTGGGCATGGCCTTTCTGGCCTATTGCCTGATATCGGTCACCATCGGCAGTCCGATTCTCGGCTCGGATGAATACGCCTATTTCATAAGCGGGAAATACAGCGGCAGCCTGCAGGAACTCTACCGGCTCGATCCGGGCCTGCAGCGGCTCTCCAATCTGTTGTTCTTCCAGTGGATTCATTTTTTCACACAACGCTTTGGCGCTGACTTTGTCCCGGTCTTCCGCATCATCCACGGGGCGGAATACACCCTGGCCGCCGGCCTGCTGTATCTGACATTCCGTGACATACTCGGTACAAAAAGCGTGTCCTGGGGAACCCTTGCCATGTTGTTGCTCCCCGGTACGCTCTATATCCATACTGCCATGCCCGAGACCGAGCTGGCACTCTTTGCCGCAATGCTCGGCTATCTGCTGCTTGTTGTCTTCCCCCGCCGCCAGTATCTTGCGATGACCCTGGCCGGTATACTGCTCGGCGCATCAATTCTGGTAAAACCCCATGCGGTCGCCCTGCTGGCCGCAGTCACCGCCACCGTCATGGCTGCGTTTCTCACCGGTTGCGTAAAGGGCGGGGCGCTCGCGGCGTTTCGCACCACGGCTCTGTTGCTCGGCAGCTGCCTGTTGACCTGTCTGCTCCTGTGGCGTCTTTGCAGCGGAGTATGGACGCTAAATCCGTCAGTCATGCTTGGCCTGGGTTTTTATGGGCAGTATCTGCAGACGCAGACGCCAACAGCCGGTTTTTTCCAGCGGATAGCCGGTATGCTGCAGTACTTCCTTGCCCACCTGGCGGTAATCTCTCTGATTTTTCCCCCGGTCATCGGGGGAGGGCTGGTTATAGCCATGAAGCGCCTTAAAGCCCGCCATGCGCCGGATGAACAGACGGACGGCTTTGCACTGTCCGTACTGTTCGTTGTGGCAATGTTTGTCTTTCACGCCGCCATGACCGCCTATTTTACCGCAGGCGCAGCAGCGCTTGATGCGGGAGAAGCCATGCGTCTGCATGGCAGGTATCTGGGACCGGCGCTGATCTTTTTCCCCTTCATGTACTTTTATGCCCTTGAAAAACTACGGGGAAAAGAGCTGAAAATTGTGCTGCTGGTTGCGCTCTGTGCCCTGCTGGTCAGCTATTTTTATCTGTTCCGTGGCTACAAGATATTTCCCTGGGATTACCCGCTGCTTTTTGCCTTCTTCACGGCGCCCAACCATTACGGCTGGAGTTACGGGGGAGAATTCTCCCGTCTTGGCAGTCTTCTGGTCTGGTATGTGGCAGCCGGCTGTATTATTTCGATCTGTTTTGAGCAGCTGCGGCAACGGGTTTTGTTCATCCAGCTTTTTGTCATTGTGCTTGTTGGTGGTATTCAGACCTATGCCTGGGCCTATGGCCACACACGGGGCAACAGCCAGGTGGCAACGTCTGCGCGGGCGCTTGGCACCATCATCAATACGCAACAACCCGGCAAAGGGGTGGTTGTTGCCGATGAACGGTATGGCCGGGCATCCTACCTGCTGTTCAATCTGGCAAACGCCCCCAGGGTTTTGATCCGCAAACCCGGCAGCGCTGTGACACCTGATGATGTTGCGGGCGCTGACTGGGTACTGTTCGGCAACCAGTTTGCGCCTGAATTCGCCTATGCAAAATCCATTGCCTTCAATGGCCTGACGCTCTTTCCCCTGAACCTGCAGCTGCGGCTTGAGCAGCAGGAGAAGAAGGTGCTTATGCCCGGCCGGCAAATCAAGGTATCACTTGGCGCAAGCGGTGGGGCAGCCCAACTGAATGGCTTCAATGCGCGGGAAGAATGGGGGGCATGGACCGCCAGGCCACTTGCGGACATTGAATTGCCCTTTAAAGTACAGGGCCGCGTGCAACTGGACCTGTTCGGCTGGTCATTGGCGGAAAATCTCGGGAAGCCGCTCAAGCTGAGCATTGGCGATGCCACTGTGCGGGTGGTGCTCTCGGGCAGCGCTGCGCATCACCTGCTCACGCTACAGGTCCGCCAGCCGGCGGATCGCATTGTACTGCAAGCCCCAACGGTACGTCCGGCGAATTCATCGCGCGAAATGGGTGTTGCAATCGGCAGCATTGCCGTAAGCAGAACAACGCGCTAAACACAAAGGTCATATTCATGGAACAAGGCAGCGCTGCACATATTGCCGTTGTGATCCCCTGTTACCGGGTAACACAGCAGATCGCCGGTGTAATCGCCATGATCGGGCCGGAGGTCCGGCGTATCTATGCCGTTGATGACTGCTGCCCCGATGCTTCCGGCGCCTATATCGAGGACAGCATTACGGATGTGCGGGTCGTGGTGCTGCGCCATGAAGCAAACCAGGGGGTTGGCGGCGCCGTGATGACCGGTTACCGGGCGGCGCTTGCCGATGGGGCGGATATCATCGTCAAGGTTGATGGTGACGGCCAGATGGACCCCTGTCTGATCCCCCGCTTTGTGGCGCCGATTCTGGCCGGAGAGGCGGATTACACCAAGGGCAACCGTTTTTTCGATCTGGAAAAGATTACCGCAATGCCGCCAGTGCGGCTGTTTGGCAATGCGGTGCTCTCCTTGCTGACCAAGCTTTCTTCCGGCTACTGGAACCTGTTCGACCCCACCAACGGCTATACGGCAATTCACGGGGCAGTGGCCCGGCAACTGCCGTTTGCCAAGATCAGCCGCCGCTATTTCTTTGAGACAGACATGCTCTTCCGGCTCAACACGGTGCGGGCCGTGGTGGTTGATGTGCCGATGGATGCCAGATATGGTGACGAGGTGAGCAACCTGAAGATCTCGAAGATAATCGGTGAATTTCTGTTCAAACATGCCCGCAACCTGGGCAAACGGATTTTTTACAACTATTATCTGCGGGATCTCTCCCTTGCCTCCATTGAACTGCCGCTGGGTATGTCGCTGCTTGTCTTCGGAACCGTATTCGGCGGGTATCATTGGTGGCAATCAGCCAGCCAGGGGGTAGCCACCCCGGCCGGTACGGTTATGTTGTCGGCGTTGCCGATTCTGATGGGGCTCCAGCTTTTGCTGGCTTTTATCGGCTACGATATCGCTACCGTGCCGGTCAGACCGCGGCAAACCATGCTGAGGAGCAGGCGAAAGGAGCAGGAGTAGGGTATGGTTCAGGCGGTTGCGATTCTATGCGTGGTAGGACTGGCCATCGGTCAGGTGCTGTTCAAGCTCAGTGCGGCGGCCTGGTCACGTACTGGTAGCCTTTTTTCCCCTGAAACCATCAAGACACTCGGGGCGGCGTTGGTCCTGTATGGTCTGACCACCGTTGCCTGGGTCTGGGTACTGCAGAAGGCCGAGCTGGGTAAGGTTTATCCGTTCATGGCACTGGCATTTGTTCTGGTTCCCCTGGCCAGCCACTTCGTGCTTGGGGAGCGTTTTCAACCGCAGTATTTTGTCGGGGTGTCGCTGATAGTCATTGGTATTGTTATTGCTGTTAGAGCATAAACATTATTTTCTAATGGAGCTGCTATGAAACGGGCACTCATCACCGGTATATCGGGGCAGGACGGTGCCTATCTGGCCCGGCTGCTTCTGGACAAGGGATACCAGGTTTACGGCACTGCCCGCGACGCCCAGATATCCTCCTTTGCCAGCCTTGAGCGGCTGGCCATCCGGAACCGGGTACAGTTACTCTCCATGGCCCCCAATGACTTCCGTTCTGTCCTGCAAGCCTTTGCCAAGGCAGAACCTGATGAAGTCTACAGCCTGGCCGGGCAGAGTTCCGTTGGCCTTTCCTTTGAACAGCCGGTGGAAACCCTGGAGAGCATCAGTCACAGCACACTCAATCTGCTGGAGGTAGTCCGTTTTCTGCAACGCCCCATCCGCTTTTACAATGCAGGCTCCAGTGAATGTTTTGGCGATACCGGCGGGGCAGCCGCTGATGAGGCGACACCGTTCCATCCCCGCTCCCCCTATGCAGTAGCCAAAGCTGCCGCCCACTGGACGGTGGCTAACTACCGCGAGGCCTATTCCCTTTTTGCCTGCACCGGCATTCTCTTCAACCATGAATCGCCCCTGCGGCCAAACCGCTTTGTCACCCGCAAGATCATCAGCGCCGCCAGCCGGATTGCCGGAGGCAGCACAGAACGTCTGCAGTTGGGCAACATCTCCATTGCACGGGACTGGGGCTGGGCACCTGAATACGTTGAGGCCATGTGGAGCATGTTACAGCAGGAAGCGCCGGAGGATTATGTCATTGCCACCGGCCAGACCAATACCCTTGAGGAATTTGTTGCCAAGACGTTCCAGACCCTGGGGCTTGACTGGCGGGAGCATGTCTCCAGTGATCCTTCACTCCTGCGCCCCTCCGAGATCATGATCAGCCGTGGAAACCCTGCCAAGGCCTACCGCCAACTGGGGTGGCAGGCGGGATGCCGGATGGAAGAGGTTATTAAGCGGATGATTGCGGCAGAGTAGAGCAGAACCGGGGCTTAACTGCGTTTGCTTTTTACGGGCGGGCTACAAAAGATCAAGCTAGCCCCCTTACACAAACACCAGCCCGGTCTGCTGCAACCCCACCAGATCAACGCTGTTCTGGTTTACCTGCGTAAGCGCTGCAACCGCCAGCAGATCAGCCTGACTCATGCTGCCGCCGTACCCCGCAAGCATACCAAGCAGCGATCCCTGCTCGGCTGCAGTGGGGGCGGTTCCTATGATATGTTGATACACCAGATTCACAAAGCCGGCATCTGTCCCGTCCGTTGCCACGTGAAACCAGTCGGCGTCGGTGATGTCACGGCAAACCTGCTGGATGGTTTCTCCGCTATCAAACAGCTCAATCAGCTCGCCTAGAAACACAAGGTCACCAAGGCGTTCAGCCCCCCCCGCAGCAGCAGCCACCAGGGCCGCCTGGCCTGCAGACTGGCTTGCATGCAGATCAAGCGCCACCTTACTGTCCGTAAACTCTAGCCGTTCAATAGCATGAAGAGCAGCAACGCCCTTGTGGCTGTTGACTGACCAGGCCCCGCTTTTATTCGTAACCACTGCCTCATGCCGCGCAACATCAAACTGTACCGTATCGAGCCCCATGCCGCCAAAAAGCAGGTCATCGCCACCCGTCACAACAAAGGTATCATCCCCGGCAAAACCACAATAGACATCATTACCAGAGGTCCCGATCAGTATATCAGCAGTATCGGTTCCAAAGACCACCCCTTCTACGGCATAGATCGGAACGGCTTCCTGCTCAATCGGAGTAAAAAACCCCCTGACAAGGACGGTGCTATCGCTAAAAGACAGATTTTCTATACTGCTTGAGATCAAGTGGTCCGTATCAGTACCGATAACATGCAGCCAGGTCTTGTCCAGGCTGGGTATAATGCGGTAATCCTCCAGGGCGCCCCTATAGCTGATCGTGTCATTCCCCCCCGGATCCACCACAACCGCCTTGCCGGCTGGTGCATACAACAGGTCATCCATTGTTGAACCGGTCAGGTAAAGTCCGCTGGTCCCCATGCCCCAGTCCCCGCGCAGGCCATCACCACCATACAGATAGTTGAGGGCCGCAAGATCATACTCGTTAAACTGGCTGTAGTAGGCAGCGGATGTATGGGTATACGACATAATGCTGAACGAAGTGGTATCCTGATAGGGCGGCTGCAGCGTGGTCGGCATATCCGCAGTGGCTTCAAAGGGGTGCTTCAAGCCTAGGGCATGGCCAATCTCGTGCAGCAGGGCCTGGTACCACCAGCTGCCGGCAACAGGCGTGGGGTTTGAAGTGCGAACACTGTCAAGATAGATGAAGGCATTGGCGCTGTAAGAGGTAAGCCGACCGGTGGCATCTGCTGTATACTGATACCCGGCATAACAGATACCGCCAAACTCGGGATTGGCAACCTGCGCAACGGCAAAATGCAGATCAGCTGCTGTGGATGTGGCAGCCTCGGCAAAGCTGATGCCGGTAACAGAAGCCACATAGCTGAGCACCTGCCGGGCCGCCTGCTGCTGGGCCGTGTTGAAAACCTGCACCCCGGCCTCATACCGAGGGCCGTCCACGGCAAAGCTGTAGTACAGGGTAGTCCGGAAATCGCTGCCGTTGCTGGTCAGATAGTTCCAGTCCGGCCCGGCAGCCAAAAGGGCGTCAATATGTTGGTATCCCGAAGCCGGGGTGAGCAGAATATCCTGTTTCATGGCCATAGTGGCTCTCCTTCAAAATCATTTTTCAACGCAAAGGGTGTGAGGCAAGGCGCCAAGGCGCAGAGAACAACCAATCAAAAAAGTTTTGGAGTTGTTTCAACGTTTTCACCTGAACCGGCAGCAACTCCCCCTTCCAACCTCCCCCCGCTGGGTGGAGGCTTGTATTCCTGCTCCCAACGGGGGAGGGTGAGGGAGGGGGGGGGAGCCTTCCCCTTTTTTGAGGTTCCTTCTTGCGCCGTCCGCCGCGTCGTTGCGCCGTTGCGTGAGCCTGTTTTTACCTTTAAATCCAGTTTTCGGCATGCAACCCCTGCACCCGGTTAAACTCTCGAAGGTTGTTTGTCACTAAAATCATCTCTCTGCTTTTGGCATGTGCCGCAATCAGCATATCCATTGCGCCCAGCGGGGTTCCCGCTTTTTCCAGGCTGGCCCGCAGTGCGCCGTACTGATCGGCTGCCTGCAGATCCCAAGGTACTATCTCCAGGCGGTTGATAAAATCATCAATCTCACGCCTGATGACCAGGCTGTTTTGATGACGTGCAGCGCCGTAGTACAGTTCAGACAGCACAATAGCCGATACGCACACAGCACCAGGCCCCGTTTGTTCAAAGCGTCGCTTCACCTCAAGCGGGCGATTTTTCAGAATATAGCTGCAGACATTGGTATCCAGCATGTAGCGCATCAGAACAGTTCCCGTGCCTCTGGCGGAACATCACCCCGCTCTTCAAGGAAATCTGCTGGTACACGAGAAGGCCGTGCAAAGAAATCATCCCATCCCTGCGGTTTCGGTCTCAGTATCACCGCATCTCCCTGACGCTCGATATAAACCTCATCGGTACTAAAGCGGAATGCTGCCGGAAGCCGCACCGCCTGACTGCGCCCGTTCTGAAATAGTTTGGCTGTCTGTGTCATGACGTCCTCCTGATATATACCAATGGTATATGACATAGTGCCGACAGTCAATTGAATAACTTTCAACGCAAAGGGTATGAGGCAAGGCGCCAAGGCACAGAGAACAACAAAATCAAAAAATCTTTGGTGTTATTGCTACGTTGTCACCTGAACCGGCAGCAACTCCCCCCGCTGGGTGGAGGCTTGTATTCCCGCCGTTACCCTCTCTCCGCGCCCCCGCGTCTCCGCGTGAGATGCCTTTCAGGTTGTGCCTTCAAAAAGTGGTTTGGTTGACAGCCCCAATGGTATGACATACTATCATACCATCCAGCATGGAGGTACGACATGGCACGTGCAAAACTGGCGGTAACCCTTGATCAGCAAACCGTTGCCGAAGTGGACAACCTGGTTAGGCGGCGTATCTTTCCCAACCGCAGCAGGATAATAGAGCTTGCAGTACGGGAAAAACTGGATCGTATGGCAAAGAACCGCCTGGCCGAACAATGTGCGCTGCTTGATCCTTCCTTTGAAAAGGCCCTTGCCGAAGAAGGCATGGGAGAGGAGCTCGAGCAATGGCCCGTATACTAAGGGGAGAAATCCGCTGGGCTGACCTGAATCCTGTCCGTGGTAATGAGCAGGCGGGTCTCCGTCCCGTATTAATCCTCAGCCATGATGTTTTCAATGAGCGATCCGGCACCGTCATCGCTGTTGCCATCACCAGCCAGCCGCAACGGGCAGGCTTTCCGCTTACCCTGGAACTTGAGTCATCCGCTCTCCCCAAGCAATCCTGGGTTAAGATCAGCCAGATACGCACGCTCGCCGTCGAGCGAATCGGCAAGACAATCGCCCGCTCCAGCCCTGAAGAACTGGCTCAGGTGATCGAAGGGTTATCTGAAATTGTAGGCTGACTTTTGACTTCCTCTGCGTTAAAGCATTTTATTCAACACAAAGGGTATGAGGCAAGGTGCCAAGGCGCAGAGAACATTGACCGCTGCTAATAGTGATATCTGGCCTGCAAAAAATCTATACGGGCATCCTGTACCAGATAGACCATTCGATGCTCTTGTGTCAGACGCCGTGACCAGGTGCCGGCAGTAACATACTTAAGCGGTTCCGGCTTACCTATACCAGTAAAGGGGTCCCGCATGATCGCTTCAATAAGCTCAAAGGCCCGCAGAGCAACCTTCCGGTCTGTTTCAACCCAGTAACGGAGATCCTCTCGAAACTCCGGCTGAAAAACGGAATCACGGTGCTTAGTCTTCAAGGCCCAGTTCCGTTTTCAATGACTGGATATCAGTCGGCTCTCCGGTCTCTCGCAAGGCACGATCAAGAGCGGAAAAAAGTCTTTCTGCATTCCTGGGTGACCGCATAAGGTGGGCAGTCTCTATCAGGCCTTGCAGCTCATCGGCGGCAACCAGCGCCACATCACCCCCCTTGCGGCGGCGAATCATGACAATCTCCCGGTTTTCTGCCGCTTCATTACAAAGGCCGGCAAAATTAGCCCTGGCGTTGGTGTAGGTTGTCTGTAGCATGAAGGCGTCTCCTTTATGTACAGAATAGCTGTACGTGATAGCGGATGCAACTCTTTTGAGTAAAGCACAGTCTTTGTCTTTCTCAATGTTAAAGCAATTTCTCAGCGCTGGAGTTATTGCTACGTTGTCACCTGAACCGGCAATCCCCCCCCCCTCCAACCTCCCCCCGCTGGGTGGAGGCTTGTATTCCCGCCGTTACCCTCTCTCCGCGCCCC
>CAZYMK010000010.1:0-2652 GCA_964648885.1 uncultured Geobacter sp.
AGGGGCTCTGCAAAGGCCGGACATGAAGCCGCTGCAGAGCCCCTCTGTGGATGGTGCATGGCATCAAACCGGTGCCACCTGTTCCTCCAGGTTACCGCAGCCGGAGAGACAGAGCCTGCCACTGTTGCCGTTACTGGAGTAAATACTCTTCAGCTCCGCGCCGCAGGCGTAGTTGATAATCTCCATCCTGAACTTGGGCAGCACCTCGTCAACCGACTTGGCAATGGCGCTACTGCCGCACTCCAGACAAAACTCCTTCAGCTTCTTCATGATTCCTCTCCTCCTGGTGTGGTGAACACTGCATGAAGGAAAGGCTACCACCCGGATGTGTCATCCGGGTTATGAGTCATCAACGTTTGCGTAACGAGTTCGGGTCTGCCCCGTCTCGATCGGCGGTCACCCGCTCCAGTTCATCCGCCAGGTCGCGCATCTTGAACGGCTTGGCCAGGTAACCGTCAAAACCCTGGGAGAGGAACCGTTCACGATCACTGCGCAGGGCATGGGCGGTCAGGGCGATAATCGGGATATGACCGCTCCCTTTCTGCTGCTGCTGCATCCGGATCGCCTTGCAGGCCTCGCTGCCGTCCATCATCGGCATCTGGATATCCATCAGGATGAGATCAAACGGCTCTGCCTGCCAACGCTCCACCACCTCACGGCCATTGGCCGTGACCACGGCCTGATGTCCCAGCCGTGTCAGCATCCCCACCAGCATCCGGGCGCTGATCGGGTTGTCTTCAGCCACCAGCAGCTTTAAGGGAATCCGGGGCGGCAGCAGTTCCGACAACCGTTCTGCTTCACCAATTCCAAGGCATTCACAACTGCAGACGCCAAAGACCAGCTCCAGATGGAAGCTGCTGCCAACGGCAGGCTGCGATTCCACTTTAATGGTGCCACCCATCAGCTCTGCCAGTTGTTTGCAGATGGCCAACCCCAGACCGGTGCCGCCAAAACGGCGACTGGTGGAGCTGTCGGCCTGTTCGAACGGGTTAAAGATCCGCTCTGTCTGCTGCTGTGTCATACCGATGCCGGTATCGCTGACCGTCATCAGCACCCGTACCTGGGACTGGTTGCGGGTAATCACCCGGCTGGTGACGGTGATCGTCCCTTTTTCCGTAAATTTAATGGCATTGGAGATCAAATTGAGCATGATCTGTTTGAAACGCAGCTGATCTCCCACCAGACAGTCCGGCATGGTCGGATCAAACTGCTGCTGCAGCTGCAGATGTTTTTTGTAGATGGCGGCCAGCTGGGTCACCGTTACCTCACGGATCGCCTTGTGGAGGCAGAACGGCTCCTGCTCAAGCTCAACCTTGCCCGCCTCCACCCGTGAGAAATCAAGGATGTCGTTGATCAGGCAGAGCAGGTTGTCGGCCGACAGCTCAATGCTGCTCAGGTACTCCTCCTGCTCCGGTGTCAGTGTGGTGTAGCGCAGCAGCTGGGTCATGCCGATCACCCCGTTCATGGGGGTGCGGATCTCATGGCTCATGTTGGCCAGGAACTCGCTTTTGGCCTGATTGGCGGCATCAGCAGCCTGACGGGCCTCCTGCAGCTCCTGCTCATAGCGCTGGCGCTCGGTCACATCACGCGCCGAGGCATAGATCCGGCTGCCGATCGGCTGGCTACGCCACTCCAGCGCAACATACTGACCATCCTTGCAGCGGAAGCGATTGACAAATCCGGTCACGCCCTGTTGTCCATGCAGCTGCTCAAGCACCACCGTGGTCTTGTACCGGTCATCGGGGTGAATCAGCTCCATGAACGAGCGCCCCTCCAGCTCGGCCAGGGGATAGCCCAAGAGCCGCTGCCACTCAGGATTCAGCCGCACAAAAGAGCCGTTCGTATCAGCGATACAGAGCAGATCAAGGTTGCTGGCAAAGAAGCGGTCCAGCTCATCGGTCTTTTCCTGAAGGGCCAGGGTGGCGGCCTGCAGTTTTTCAAAAGAATCCTTCAGCTGCCAGCGGCTGGAGAGCAGACGCAGGTAGATAAAACCGGCGATAACCGACAGACTGAGGCTGGCCAGGGTCAGCAACGACACATGGTGCGCAGACCAGAAGCCCGGCTCGCGGTTGACGATGATGCTGTCCGGCGGCAGCTGCTGCTCGTCAATATTGAACCGCTTCAGCAGGCGGGCATCAAACATGGCCTGGTTGGGGCTGGCAGAAAGGGAGGGCAGTTCACTGACTGGTGTTCCCTGCAGCACCCTGGTGGCAAGCCGGGCCGCAGTAGCCCCATGATGCCGCAGGTTGACCAGACGTCCCCCGACAATACCGTGGCCCAGATTGAATTCCCAGCCGCCATAGATCGGCACCGGGCTGGAGGCCGACAGTCGGCGCAAGGTATCGTTGCTGCCGATGGTCTCTCCGGTACCGCTGCGGCTGAACGAGACAAAAAAGAACGCAATCGTACCCGGCTTCAGGGCCTGTACCCTGTCCAGCAGCTCCTCCAGCGGCAACCCGGCCAGGCAGGTAAGCGTGATGCCACGCTTCTGCAGGGGACGTATTGCTTCCTCAAAGGCTGCACCGTTGATCCTGCCCGGCAGCGAGTCATCGCGCAGCACCACAATCTCACGGGTATCAGGATGCAACCGCAGTACCAGCTCCAGGGTCTCGGCAAAACTGGGGCGTTCATCAATGCCGGCTATCAGCTGCC